>NZ_DGRS01000005.1:0-15049 GCF_002391155.1 Megasphaera sp. UBA4382
GATTGTTCGTAGAATATGAGCAGTGTCCTGTCTTCTTAGACTTGAAGTGCGGTTTGCCGAAATGTTTTCGGTTGCGAAAAAAATTGTTGTATGCCTTGTTCAGGTTCATCTGTGCATTGGCAAGAGCAAGACTGTCCACTTCTTTCAGCCAAGGAAACTCTTCCTACCCGCCTTCATCCCCCACCTAAGAGGTGGAGGATGAAGGCGGATTAGGTTAAATCATTTTCTATAAACTACAAACTATACAGTAAAAGGGACTTACGTATGGTAGTAGAAACCTTCATGCGTAAGTCCCTTGCTGTTGGTGTTGACGCAGGACAGGAATATTCTGCCTGCCAGGAGCAGGCAGGGATGACCTATCAGACGTTAAACCGGAAGTAGGTGACATCGCCATCCTGCATGACGTAATCCTTGCCTTCCAGGCGGACGAGGCCTTTTTCCTTGGCGGCCTGTTCACTGCCGCAGGCAATGAGGTCATCGTAGGAAACGATTTCAGCGCGGATAAAGCCCCGTTCGATATCGGTATGGATCTTACCGGCTGCTTTCTGGGCTTTCGTGCCTTTGACGATGGTCCAGGCGCGGACTTCGTCGGCACCGGCCGTAAAGAAATTGATAAGGCCCAGCATGGCGTAGCTTGCTTTGATCAGTTTATCGAGGCCGGCTTCGGGAAGTCCCAGTTCTTCCAGGAAGACCTGGGCTTCATCATCGGGCAGTTCGGCGATTTCCGCTTCGATTTTAGCAGAGACGGCGACGACTTCCGACCCTTCTTTTTCGGCAAAAGCCCGCAGTGCCTGTACGTGGGGATTGGAATCGGGATCCGATGCTTCGTCTTCGGCCACGTTGGCGATATAGAGAATCGGCTTGAGCGTCAGCAGGTTGAGATCGTGGACCTGTGGCAGTTCATCCTTGGTGAGTCCTGCCTTACGGGCCGGTTCGCCATTTTCCAGGCAGGCCAGTACTTTTTTCAGTACGTCGTATTCGGCCTTGGCCGTTTTATCGCCGCACTGGGCGACTTTGGCGATGCGGTCGGCCCGTTTCTGTGTCGTTTCGATATCGGCCAGGCACAGTTCCGTGTTGATGACATCGACGTCGCGTACAGGGTCAATGGAGCCCGATACGTGGGTGATATTGCTGTCTTCAAAGCAACGGACAACTTCGGCAATGGCATCGGTTTCGCGGATGTGGCTGAGGAATTTGTTCCCCAGACCTTCACCTTTGGATGCCCCGGCGACGAGGCCGGCAATATCGACGAAACGGGTGACGGCCGGAATGGTGCGTTTGGGATGGTACATGTCGGTCAGAACCTGGATGCGGTTATCCGGGACTTCGACGACGCCGACGTTCGGTTCAATCGTGCAGAATGGATAATTAGCCGCTTCTGCTCCGGCTTTGGTAATGGCATTGAACAAGGTGCTCTTGCCTACGTTCGGCAGTCCGACAATGCCTATTTCCAGATTGGTACTCATGAGTGAGCAGTCCTTTCTCTATTTCTTATTTTATGATGTGCAGATCGGCAATGCGTTTTACGGCAGCGATAGTGTTTTCCCGTGTGCCGAATGCCGTAAGGCGGAGGTAGCCTTCACCGTGGGGGCCGAATCCGGAACCCGGCGTGGTAACGACGTGGGCTTTTTCCAGCAGGAGGTCGAAGAAATCCCAGCTCTTCATGCCGTTAGGTGTCTGTACCCAGGCATAAGGGGAGTTGGTCGCGCCATATACGGTGTAGCCGGCTTCGGTCAGGCCGTCGCGGATGATATGGGCGTTTTCCATGTAGTAATCGACATCAGCCAGGCACTGTTTCTGGCCTTCCGGGCTGTAGTATGCTTCAGCTGCGCGCTGTACGACGTACGGTGTGCCGTTGAAGAAGGTACACTGGCGGCGGTTCCAGAGCGGATTCAGTTCCACTGCCGTGCCGTCGGCTTTATAGGCTTTGCAGGCATGGGGAACGACGACGTAGGAGCAGCGCGTGCCGGTGAAGCCGGCGCACTTGGAGTAAGAGCGCAGTTCGATTGCCACGTCTTTGGCGCCTTCTACTTCGAAAATGCTGTGGGGAACGTCCGGTTCGGTAATATATGTTTCATAGGCCGAATCGTAGATGATGACGAAATTGTTTTCCTTAGCAGCCCGGACCCAGTTTTCCAGTTCTTCTTTGCTCATGGCTGTACCGGTCGGGTTGGACGGGTTGCAGAGGTAGACAATATCGACCTTTTCTTTCGGCGGCTGGGCTTTGAAGCCGTTTTCCGGTGTGCAGGGCAGATAGACGACGCCATCGTATCTGCCTGTTTCGGCATGGTATACACCGGTGTGGCCGCACATGACGTTGGAGTCGAGGTATACGGGGTAGACCGGATCGGCTACGGCAAAGGTCAGGTCGCTGCCAAAGATTTCCTGGATGCAGGCAACGTCGGTCTTGGAACCGTCACCGACGAAGACTTCGTCCAGTTCCAGATCGATACCGCGCGTTTTATAATCTCCGTCAATGATGGCCTGACGGAGAAAATCATAGCCTTGTTCGGGACCATAGCCGCGGAACGTTTCGGCTTTTCCCATTTCATCGACAGCTTTATGCATCGCTTCGATGATGGCCGGAGCCAGCGGGCGGGTTACGTCGCCGATACCGAGACGGATGATGTCCGCGTCGGGATGGGCCTTGGAATAGGCTGCAACTTTTTTGGCAATGGTAGCAAAGAGATAATTGCCAGGAAGTTTTAAGTAATTTTCATTTACGTGAGCCATAAAATGACCTCCTTTTATATGCGATAATGAGTATATATTGGCTATACAACACTATTCATTGTACTACATTCGCCATCGCTTGAAAAGGACAGAGGGTACTTCCGGATGATGAGAAATTAAAATCACTGTAATTTGTCTCAGTGTTCAATGAAAAACGCTGCCACACAAAGAAATCTCTGTTTCGTGTGGCAGCGCTCTTTGCTGCTTGGCGTTCGTCGTGGTTAAGGCCGGGGCCGTCGTACTCTCCTTCACTATTCGTAGCGCAAGGCTTCGATGGGATCGAGGCGGGCCGCTTTCCGCGCCGGATAGATGCCGAAGAACAGGCCGATGCCGACGGAGAAGCTGAAGGAAATGATGATCGGTGCCGCCGTGATGACCGTCTGGAAGAGTCCGGCTTTTGCAATGGTAAGGGCGATGCCGACGCCGCAGGCGATGCCCAGCAGGCCGCCGATGACACCGATGACGACCGATTCGATGAGGAACTGCATCATGATATTCTGGAAGGTGGCGCCCAGGGCCTTGCGGATGCCGATTTCCCGCGTCCGTTCTGTGACCGATACCATCATGATGTTCATGATGCCGATGCCACCGACGATAAGGGAGATAGCGGCAATGCTTCCCAGAAACAGGGTCAGCATAGTCGTCGTGCTGGTCATGGTTTCCATGAGGCTGGTCAGGTTGCGGACGGTGAAGTCGTCTTCCTTGTCCCCTGTGATGTGGTGGCGCTGGCGCAGCAGTGTTTCCACTTCACTTTGCACCTGTTCGATTTTATCAGAGCGGGAGACCTGGATATTGATGGAACGCACGTAGGTGATGCCCAGAAGACGTTCCTGAGCAGTCGTGAGAGGCACGATGACCATGTCGTCCTGGTCCTGGCCCATGGAAGACTGGCCCTTGCTTTCCAGTACGCCGATGATACGGTAAGGCTGGTTGTTGATGCGGATTGTCTTGCCGACGGGATTGGATGTATCGAACAGATTGGATGCGACCGTCGTCCCGATGACGGCAACGCGGTTGCGCGATTTCAAATCATTGTTGGTGATAAAGGAACCGCTCTGGACGTTGAGAGAGCGGATGTGGAGGTATTCCGGTGTCACGCCGTATACGGAGGTGTTCCAGTTCTGATTGCCGTTTACGACCTGATAGGAACTGTTGACGGTCGGCGAAACATAGTCAATATTTTTGATTTTCTTTTTGATGGCTTCGGCGTCGTCGTATTTCAGTTTCTGGCCGGAACCGGCGGCCGATCGGACGCCCCCCTTATTGGTCGAGCCCGGTGTGACGATGAGCATATTGCTGCCCAGGCTGGCAATGGAATTGGTGACGTTCTGGCGCACGCCCATGCCGATGGAAATCATGGCGATGACGGCGCCGACACCGATGATGATGCCCAGCATGGTCAGGATGGAGCGCAGTTTATTGGACAAGAGTGCCGTCACGGCAATCTGTACGCTTTCACTAAACAACATCCATGACGACCCCCTTTCCGGCATCTTTGGTGATTCTGCCGTCACACAAGAGGAGCTGCCGGTTGGCACAGGCGGCGATTTCCGGTTCATGCGTGACCAGGATGATGGTCTTGTGTTCTTCATGAAGGGCTTCGAAGAGACCCATGATGTCCCGCGTCGATTTTGTATCGAGGTTGCCTGTCGGTTCGTCGGCCATGATGATATGGGGATTATTCACCAGAGCCCTGGCAATGGCGACGCGCTGGCGCTGGCCGCCGGAGAGTTCGTTGGGCTTGTGGTGGGCCCAGGTTTCCAGGCCGACTGCTTTCAGCTTTTCCATGGCCCGCTGGGTCCGTTCTTTGTGGCCTACGCCGGCGTAGACCAGGGGCAGGGCCACGTTGTCGAGAGCGGAGATGCGGGAGAGGAGATTGAAATTCTGGAAGACAAAGCCGATGTGCTGGTTGCGGACGGAGGCCAGTTCGTCGTCGCTCAGGTTGGCTACTTCTTTGCCGCCCAGCCGGTACGAGCCGGACGTCGGCCTGTCGAGACAGCCGAGGATATTCATGAGTGTCGATTTACCGGAACCCGACGGTCCCATGAGGGCGGCAAATTCCCCCTCTTCGATATTCAGGGTAATGCCGGCCAGGGCGGCAAAATCTTCTCCGCCGATGTGATAAATCTTTTTGATGTCGGTTAATTCAATGACATGATTCATGGTGATGCCTCCTGATTACATGGGCGGCGGTCCCTGTCGTCTGTTGGAATTGGATGACTGGGAAGAAGATTTGGATGGGGCATTATAGGAAACGGAAACGCTGTCTCCTTCAGAAAGGCCCGACAGGATTTCCACGTATTCATCGCTGTAGATCCCCGTCGTGACCGGAACCTGTTCGGTCTGGCCGCTGGTATTGACGCGCAGTACGTAGGATCCGTTGTCGTTGGTCTTGAGGGCGGCGATGGGGACGACCAGAGCATCCTCTTTTTCGGCTGTGTTGATTTCTACCCGGGCGGTCATGCCGAGGCGCAGTACGTCATCGGGGTCATCCACGTCGAGGGTGACATAGTAATAAATGACGCTGGCCGACGAAGAAGACGAACTAGATGAAGTGCTCGTGCCGTTCGTATCCCACGTATTGCTCGTATCGGTCTGGGAAATCTTGGACACGTGAGCCGTAAAAGTCTGATTGGTATAGGTATCGACGGTGAAGGTGGCATCCTGGCCGACTTTGATATTGCCGATATCCGTTTCATCTATTTTAGCCATGATCTGCTTTTTGCTCGTATCGGCGATGCGCATGATGACCGTCGGGTTGCTGTTTCCCTGTACGGCCATGGTACCGGCTGGCTTGGGTTCCCCGACGACGACGCCGCTCATGGGGGCGGTGATCGTCGTTTCTGCCAGATCCGATTCGGCGGCGCTCAGATTGGAAAGGGCCGTCTTGTATTCGTATTCGGCATTATCCAGTGTCTGTTTGGTACCGGCACCCTGGTCATAGAGCATCTTATACCGTTCGTAGTCGAGGCGCGTATTGGTGACTTTATACTGGGCCTGATCGTATTTGGCCTGATAATCCTTGCCATCCAGCGTGGCTACGGTCTGGCCGGCTGTGACCTGGTCGTTTTCCTTGACCAGGACCTGACTGATACGGGCTGTGATTTTCGGTGAGACTTCGACAGAATCGACAGGGCGGATCGTACCGGTCGCAGAGACTTTGGATGTGAGATTCATGCGTTCTACCTGGGCCGTTTCGACGGCGGATGCCTGCTGGGCCTTCTGTTGTGTCTGGTAGTAATACCAGCCGCCGGCACAGGCAGCAATGATAATGACAGCGATGGCGGCTGTGATTTTTTTATTCAGCTTCATGGAATCACCTTTTGAAAATAGGAATGAGTTACGATATAACGGAAACATACGTGGGGTACTGTATGTTTTATTAAGTATATCATAGAAAAAAGCAGTAAAAAAGACAGAACAGGCTGTATGGAAAAGATTACTAAAAATTGTGACAAATCTGTCTTTTTTCTATGGTATACTACATCATGGGACGAATTAAATATAATTCTCAATATATAAAATATCCGGAGGGATAGGTATGAAGAAGCAACTCACGACAGCCGTGGTGGCAGCGATGCTGTGCACCGGGGCCGTATATGCAGCCGATACGACCGGGACCACTGCCGTTCCGGCACAGCAGACAACGCAGCAATTACAGCAGACACAGCAGACACAACAGACACAACAGACACAACAGACACAACAGACAACGCAGAAATCGCAGCAGACCTATAGTCTGGATCTGGATGTGTCGGATTATGCTGTCGATACGATGCAGTACGAGGGAAAACACATCGTGTTCCGGGCCTATGAAAATAAAGTCTACGTCGCACACCCCGTCGATACGACATATCAGTCCATGAATATCTACGTGCCGGAAGAATACTTTGAAGGAAAATCCGTCCATGGGTATACGGCGCAGACGGCCCCCATATTTCTGCCCAATACCGTCGGCGGTTATATGCCGGGCAAGGCAGGACAGCCGTCAGAATACGATCAGCGGCAGGGCGGTCCTAACGCCATACTGGCCGCCCTGGCACGGGGCTGCGTCGTAGCGGCTCCCGGTGCCAGAGGCCGGACGAATCAGGCTGCCGATGGCACCTATACAGGCAAGGCCCCGGCGCTTCTGGTCGATATGAAAGCTGCCATCCGCTACCTGCGCCACAATAAAGGAGTCCTTCCCGGCGATACAGAAAAAATCATTTCCAATGGTACCAGTGCCGGCGGCGCCCTTTCGGCCCTCATCGGGGCGACGGGGAACAGCAAAGAGTACGAACCGTATCTCAAAGCCCTGGGGGCAGCAGAGGAACGGGACGATATCTTTGCCTCCAGTGATTATTGCCCTATTACCGATCTGGAACATGCCGATATGGCCTATGAATGGGTCTTTGGAGACGTGACGGACTATCATCAGAATAATGCCATAGGGGCGATGCCTGCATTTCTCCAGGCCGGCGGTCAGACGATTCCCATGGGGCCGGGACCGGTCGTTGCCAGCCCGGGCAGTACGGACAGCAACAATCAGAATATGCTCGTCCTGGACCGGCCTGCCGATGCACCGGCAGAAGAACAGAAAGGCACGGAAATGAGCGACCAGCAGAAAGCCGTTTCCGCCGTCCTGCGCAAGGCCTTTCCTGCCTATGTGAACAGACTGCACCTTACGGCTCCTGACGGAACAGCTCTGACTCTGGACAAGAACGGCGAAGGGACGTTCAAGGAATATATCAAGAAATTATACATGAAATCGGCCCAGACGGCTCTCGATTCAGGAACGGACCTGTCCGGTATGGACTGGCTGACCATCCACAATGGCGTTGTAACCGATATGGATCTGGGAAAATACGCCGTGTATGCAACCCGTCTCAAGGCAGCTCCTGCCTTCGACTCGCTGGACCTTTCAGCAGGGGAAAACAGTGAATTCGGTAGTGCAACCATCAATGCCCGTCATTTCACTCCCTGGGGGAAGAAATATAATACAGCCGGTAAAGCATACCAGGCGGATAGTAAACTCATTCATCTCCTGAATCCGCTTTATTTCATCGGCAAACGGGATGTCACCACTGCTCCCCACTGGCGGATCCGCCATGGCAGCAAAGACCGTGACACGTCTCTGGTCGTACCGGCTATTCTGGCCCTGTGCCTGCAGCAGACCGGCCATGACGTAGATTTTGCCGTTCCCTGGGGACGGGGCCACGCCGGAGACTATGATCTGGACGAACTCTTTGCCTGGATCGACACCATTTGCGGGAACACACAGATTGTAAATAAATCATAAAATAATGTAACATGTCTGCTAGATAAATCAATAAGAAATAAAGATTACCTATGTGCAAATTAAAATGATTAAGAATGAAATATAGATATAGGTAAACAGCAAAATGAGCTCTTTTCGTTGCCATAGCAACAGAAGGAACTCATTTTTTCTGATAGCATACACTTGTCAATGCGATACCGTACTATTACGACATAGTATGTGAAATTTTTCTTTTGGTTATAAATTACAGTTTTTTTGTTATGGTTTCTTGTGAATACAAGAGAAAGAAGGTAACAGAATGGGGTATCAATTGAGCAGACGGGCTCTGGCCGACGCCTTTAAATCCTGGTCCGGGACGTACGATGTGTACGCTCCTACCGTATTTGCCGGTACGGGCCGGTTTTCCGAAACCGATGTCATCCGTTATGGCAAAGTGACCGATCCCGCCGATATCGTCTGGGACGCACGGTCTGATTATTCCTTTAAAGAAATCCTGATTCCTGTATGTCAGGTGTTGTTCTACTTTACGGAACACAGCGTGCAGGAATCGGAATTTCCCAAAAAAGGAGCCATCATTTTCCTGCGCAGCTGCGATCTGCATGCCGTGAAACGACTCGATTATATGTTCCTCCAGAACGGGCCGGAAGATTACTACTATAAGACTCTGCGGGACAAGGTGAAATTCGTCGTCATGGGCTGTGACCATACCTTTGACGGCTGCTTCTGCGTGTCTATGGGTACCAACGTGAGCACCAATTATGATGCGGCTGTCAATTTTAAAGATGGCATGTATTATGTGGACTGTCCTGATGAAACCCTGGCGGCTGCCCTGAAAAATCATGCCGAAGGAACTTGCGACGTGACAGCCGATCACGTGGAAAAAGACGATGTGGAAGTCCATATCCCGGACAACCTGACATCGGCCATCGCCAAGAGTTCTATCTGGGATGAATACGACAAACGCTGCATCAAATGCGGCCGCTGCACCCTGGCCTGCCCGACCTGTACCTGCTGGTCCATGCAGGATATCTTCTACACGGAAAACGGCAAGGCCGGTGAACGGCGCCGTGTACAGACGAGCTGCATGTTCGACGACTATACGCTCGTCGCCGGCGGGGGCTGTTTCCGGCAGAAAGCGGGCGAACGGATGCGCTTCAAGGTACTGCACAAAGTCCTCGATTTCAAGAAGAGAGCCGGTTTTCAGATGTGCGTAGGCTGCGGCCGCTGTGATGCCATCTGTCCGGAATACATTTCGCTCACTCACTGCATTAATGAAAAGCTGCCCCAGGGCATGAAGGAGGTACTGGAAAATGGTCAATAATGAATATCTGCCTTTCCGTTCGGAAATTCTGGAAGTCATCAAACATGCCGAACTGGAATATACATTCCGCATGTCCTATGACCGCGGCGACGAACATCCGGTCAAGCCGGGCCAGTTTTTTGAAATTTCCATCCCGAAATACGGGGAAGCGCCTATTTCCGTCAGCGGTATTACGGACCATTCCCTCGATTTCACCATCCGCCGCGTCGGCTCGCTGACGGACGAAATCTTCGAAAACTACGTCGGCGATTATTTCTTCATGCGCGGACCCTATGGCAACGGCTTCGATGTCAATATGTTCAAGGGCAAGGAAATCATCCTCGTCGCCGGCGGGTCGGGCCTGTCGCCTATCCACGGCGTCATCGATTACTTTGCCGACCACATGGATGAATGCAAGAAGCTGACAGTCATTGTCGGCTTTAAATCGCCGGACGACATTCTCTTTAAGGAAGATCAGAAACGTTGGGCTGAAAAAGGAATTTCCCTCATCACTACCGTCGACCGGGCTCCCGAAGGCTATACGGGCCACGTCGGCATGGTTACCAAATACATTCCTGACCTGACTTTTGAAGACATGCCCAATGCCATCTCCGTCGTCGTAGGTCCACCGCCGATGATTAAATTCTCCATCCTGGAGTTGAAGAAAATCGGCTTCGACGTGGAAAATATCTGGCTGTCCGAATCGCGCAAGATGTGCTGCGGCCTGGGAAAATGCGGTCACTGCCGCATCGGCGACATCTATATCTGCCAGGACGGACCGGTGTTCAAATATACGAAAATCAGTTCGATGATTGACTAGGAGGGATATAGCCATGGATATGAATTGTGGTAAGTTAAAGAAATACGCTTTCCGGGTAACGAAGCATCGCGATGTGGCTTCGGCCCGTGTACGTGTCCCCGGTGGCTCCCTGAATGCCAAGATATTGGGCCAGATTCAGTATATTGCAGAAACGTATGGCAATGGCGACGTCCATCTGACCATCCGTCAGGGCTTTGAAATCCTGGGGATTCCCTTTGACAAGGTGGAAGAAGTCAAGAAAGCACTGCAACCGATCATTGATGAACTCGACATCAATCAGAGTGAACGGGGCGCTGGTTTTGAAGCGTCCGGTACGCGGAACGTCATGGCCTGCATCGGCAACCGCGTCTGCCCCTTTGGCAACTACGATACGACGGCACTGGCAAAACGCATCGAAAAGGCTATTTTCCCTAACGATCTTCACGTCAAGGTCGCTCTTACGGGATGTCCCAACGATTGTGATAAAGTGCGTATGCATGACTTCGGCATCATGGGCATGACTGAACCCCAGTTCGACCCCACGCGGTGTGTCAGCTGCGGCATGTGCGTCCGCAAGTGCAAACAGCTTTCCGTAGAAGCCCTGCATATGAAGAATTTCCGTCCGGTCCGCAATGTGGAAAAATGCATCGGCTGCGGCGTATGCGTCTGGGCCTGCCCGAACCGCGCCTGGACGCGCAGCAAGGAACAGTATTTCCGCATTACCCTCCTGGGCCGCTCCGGCAAAAAGAATCCGCGCATGGGCGTCGATTTCATTAAATGGGCCGATGCGGACAGCGTCGTAAAAATCGTTTCCAACGTATATGCCTTTGCCAAGAAATATATCGATCCGACGGCTCCCGGCGGCAAGGAACATATCGGCTACATGGTAGACCGTACCGGTCCGGAAGAATTCATCAAATTCATCCTTCAGGACGTACATCTGCCGAAGAAAGCAGAAATTTATCGTCCTCTCAACTGGTCTGGTATCCGCTATGTCGGCCTGAAATCGGAACCGTTCTATGTAGGCAAGGACGTAAACCCCGCCGATCTGGATGTGTTCCAGAAACCGTTGCCGCTCAAATAAGGAGAATCTCATGTACAACGACGAATACGCCGCATCGGCTGCCGGTGCGGCAGCGAAAGCCGGCATGCTCCGGAAGAACCCTCTGGGATATTTCCTTCTCTCGGCACTGGCCGGGGCCTATATCGGCTTTGGTATCCTCTTATCCTTTACGGTAAGCGGCACCCTGGGGGCTATGCCGTTCACGAAAATTGCCATGGGCCTGTCCTTTGGCGTCGCCCTGAGTCTGGTCGTCCTTGCCGGGGCAGAACTGTTTACGGGAAATGCCTTCGTCATGTTCAACGGCCTTCGCCTTAAAACCGTGACGGCCGGGGACGTACTGAAGTTGTGGGTCGTCTGCTACCTGGGAAACTGGGCAGGTGCCATCATCCTGTCGCTGCTCTTTCTGGCGGCGGCCGGTCCGGTCGGGGCGACGGGCAAGGTTCTGGCTGCGGCGGCTGCCATGAAGATGAGCCTGCCGCCACTGGTGCTCTTTGCCCGGGGCATCCTCTGTAATGTCCTCGTCTGTCTGGCTGTCTGGTGCGGCTTCCGCACGAAAAATGATGTGGCCAAACTCATCATGGTATTCTGGTGTCTCTACGCCTTCTTTACCTGCGGGTTTGAACACAGCATCGCCAATATGACCGTCCTCACCGTCGGCATGCTGGCTCCCTTCGATGCCGCCGTCAGCCTCAGCGGCTATGCCTATAACCTGTTTTTCGTTACGCTGGGCAATATCGTCGGCGCCGTCCTGTTCCTGTCTATTCCCTATGGAATCGGGGCGCTGAAAAAATAAATTCCTACGGGCAGTACTGTCAGTGCAGTACTGTCCTGTTTGTTTATATGAACAGACGCCGTGCCTGCCAATGGCCGGACGGTATTCCTGTCTGAAGGAGGTTTTATGATGAGTACATATTATATTGCCA
Organism: Megasphaera sp. UBA4382; assembly: GCF_002391155.1. Lineage (NCBI taxonomy): Bacteria > Bacillati > Bacillota > Negativicutes > Veillonellales > Veillonellaceae > Megasphaera > Megasphaera sp. UBA4382. Next base: position 12,076 of record NZ_DGRS01000005.1, read on the forward strand.
GTTGTGTCTTTACCTGGCATTATCCGGAGTTGAGCCAGATGATCCAGCAGTATATGACGGCCCATGGCATCCAGGTCGTGCGCTGCTGTGTGCCCAAATACAAATTGCCCCATTTTACGGGACTCATGCCCGATTTGTACAAAGAACAGTGGCAGGCCCTGCCAGACTCGGGAGATTTCCAGCCCGGTGATACGGTGTATTCCCTCTGTCACAACTGTTCGGCCATCCTGGAAGAATCGAAACCCGGCGTTATCGTTACCTCACTCTGGGAATACATCGCGGCGGACGGATCGTTTCCCTTGCCGGAACTTACGGGCCGGACGATGATCCTTCAGGACTGCTGGCGGGCCTTCGACCGCATGGGGGAACAGGATGCCGTCCGGACCCTGTTGCAGCGCATGGGCGTTTCGATAACCGAATTGCCGGATAACCGGGAACAGACGAATTTTTGTGGCGTTTCCGTTCTGCGCCCGGCACCACCGCGCAACCTGAAACTGGCACCGCAGCGCTTTTCCCGCAATGCCAATGCCCAGGACAAGTTCCGCCCGTATACGCCGGATGAACAGAAACAGGCCATGAGTGATTATTGCCAGCGCTTTCAGGGAAATGAAGTTGTATCCTATTGTCATTATTGTATGGAAGGGCTGCTTCTGGGAGGGGCCAGGGCGGTCCATCTGGCAGAGCTGCTGTTCCAGCACCGGGAAGCGTTCCGGATGTAAGGGACAGAATATTTGCCATCAGTCGCACGAAGAGGAGCGTATCCATACGGTGTTTTAACAGCAGGGATACGCTCCTCCATGTTTCTCTATATTGACAAATGTATTCAACAATAGTACACTACAGATAAAAGAGGTTATAAGTATCAATATCATTTATGTGTAGCGGGAGGCAGTATGACATGGAGTATGGAGAGACAGCGAAACTATTTAAGGCCTTGGGCGATGAGAACCGCCTGCACATCCTTTCTATGCTGCAGCACGGCGAACGCTGTGCCTGTGTCCTTCTGGAACACGTCCACTTGTCCCAGCCGACACTGTCTCATCATATGAAAATATTATGTGAAACTCATCTGGTGACGAGCCGCAAAGAAGGAAAATGGGTGTATTATTCCCTGAACCGTGTCCGGGCCGGCCGGGCAGAACAGGCGCTTGCGGACCTGTTCCAGGAGAAAGAGCCCATATCCGATGCCGGCCGCTGCCAGATGGAATATCCACCGGAAACAAACTGAAAACGCCAAACCTCAGACCTCAAACATCAAACCCAAACGTCAGACTTCAAACATCAAACAGAGGCTGTCCCATCGTGCTTTTTTGCACAGTGGGGCAGCCTCTGTTTGTTATAAAAGAGTAAATGTATTTTTTTCGAAATCGATCCGGCCTTCCTGTTTCATCCGGGCCAGCTCCCGGGCGACCGCTGTGCGGTCGGCGCAGAGATAGTCGGCCAGCTGGGTGCGGCTCAGAGGCAGTTCGAAGGTACGGCTTTCCTGGAGCTCTGCCTGAAAAGACAGATAGGTCAGGATTTTGCGGCGCAGCGTTTTTTTGGAAACGATTTCCAGTTTTTCCATGAGCCGGGCATTTTTATCGGATACCATGCGCAGCATATTTTCGATGAGCTGATAGTGGAACGGGCAGGAGTTCTGGCAGGTATGGATGACCTTGCGGAAGGGCAGCGCCAGAATGCGGGTTTCACGGACGGCCTGGAAGGTGGCAGACGAGTGCAGGTTGGTCCCGCAGGCGAAGGTTTCGCCAAACAACTCGCCCGGCCCCATGGCAGACAGGATGGCCGTATCGCCCCAGGCGTCTTCGTGGATCATATGGATCCGCCCTTTAAGGATGATGCCGACATAGGGGACTTCATCCCGGGCCAGAATGGGGAATTCTCCCTTATGCAGTGTCTGGAAGCGGCCGCCGATGCATTGCAGCATGGCCTGCAGGTTGTCTGTGTGGATTCCGGAAAACAGAGACAGGTGGGACAGCATTTCATAATCGGGACGCATGGCGATCACCTGCTTTGACGATACGATGCGACAGCGGCAAAGGCCGTGCCGGCGGCTTCAATGGTCCGTCTGATGTCGTCATCGGTGTGGGCGCCGGAGACGAAACACGTTTCAAACTGGGACGGCGGCAGGTAGATACCCTGTTCCAGCATGGATTGGAAATAGACGGCAAAGGCGTCCTGGTCGGCGGCAGACGAGTCGGCGAAATTCTTCACATCTTTGTCGGTGAAAAACAGGCTGAACATGGAACCGGACTGGTGTACGCAGACGGCTACGCCCGCTTCGGCCGCTTTCTGACGCAGACCTTCCGTAAGGGTCGTCGTATGGGCCGTTACCCGCACCGTGTAAGACGGATCTTCCGTGATGATGCGCAGCGTTTCGATGCCTGCTGTCATGGCCAGGGGGTTGCCCGAAAGGGTCCCGGCCTGATAGATGGGGCCGGCCGGGGAGACGCAGTCCATGAGATAGGCTTTGCCGCCATAGGCCGCTGCCGGCAGGCCGCCGCCGATGATTTTGCCGAGGCAGGTCATGTCCGGCGTAATGCCATAATAGGCCTGGGCACCGTGGAGGGCCGTACGGAATCCGCACATGACTTCATCGAAAATGAGAATCGCGCCGTGGGCCTGGGTCTGGCTGCGCAGGGCCTGCAGGAACGATTCCTCCGGCAGGACCAGCCCCATATTGCCGGCAACGGGTTCGACGATGACGGCGGCGATGTCGTTGCCGAAACCGTCCATGATGCGGTTGAAGGATTTACTGTCGTTATAGGGAAGGGTAATGGTGTCGGCAGCCGTCGCAGCGGGAACACCGGGGCTGTCGGGCTGGCCGAAGGTGGCGGCACCGCTGCCGGCGCTGACCAGGAGACTGTCGGCATGGCCGTGATAACATCCCTGGAATTTGATGATTTTATCGCGGCCCGTAAAACCGCGGGCGACGCGCAGGGCACTCATGGTGGCTTCCGTGCCGGAATTGACCATG
>NZ_DGRS01000082.1:0-112270 GCF_002391155.1 Megasphaera sp. UBA4382
CCACCATAACCGATATCATAAGCCCAGCCATCGCCGCCGACAATCCAGACGGTCTTCTTGCCGATGTGTTCTTTGTGAGCCAGGAGATAAGCCACTTCTTCGCCCGCTTTACCTGTAAGCTGTGCTTTTTCCAGTTCGGCAATCAGATCTGCGCTGATCTGTTTCGTCGTTTCGCCTTCATTATGGCAGCCATAGGAGTCGAGCCATTTCTGGATAGCCGCTTTGAGCGAACCTTCATCGATGAGGCCGGCCAGTGCTTCGAGATGGTTCTTTACATCTTCCCGCTGCTGATGGAGAGCCAGGTACATGCCGAAACCAAATTCGCCATTATCTTCAAACAGGGAGTTCGTCCAAACCGTCCCTTTGCCGTTCTTATCTTTTGTCCACGGGATGCACGGAAGTGCAGCAGCCCACGCCTGCATACAGCCAGCCGGCGTAGCAATGTAGAGGCGGTCGCCATACAGCTGGGTCAGCAGTTTGACATACGGTGTTTCGCCGCAGCCTGCGCAGGCGCCGGAGAATTCCAGATACGGCAGTTTGAACTGGCTGCCTTTGACACTGAATTCATCGAGGCCCGTATCTTTGATGCTGACCGTCTGGGCATAGTCCCAGTTTGCCGCTTCTTTGCGCTGGGAATCGAGCGGTGCAAAGGAGAGTGCCTGTACAGGACAGGTCTTAATGCAGGAACCGCAGCTGTAGCAATCGAGCGGAGATACCTGAACGCGGAATTCATATTTTTCAAGGCCTTTGCCGACGGCTTTCTTCGTCACGAAGCCTTCGGGAGCTGCTTTTACTTCACTTTCATCGAGGAGATACGGACGGATAGCGGCATGCGGGCAGACCATAGAGCACTGGTTGCACTGTACGCATTTCGTTACATCCCAAACCGGGACATTGGTTGCAATGCCACGTTTTTCATAAGCCGCGCTGCCTACGGGGTAATCGCCGTTTGCATAAGGCAGGAATTCGCTGACCGGCAGGTCGTCGCCTTTCTGCAGATTGGACGGAATACAGATTCTCTTGACAAAATCAGGCAGATCTTTTGTCATATCTTCGACGGCTTCGTCTTTCGCCGCAGCCCATGTTTCCGGAACCTTGATTTCAACAACACCGGATACGCCGCGTTCAACGGCTTCACAGTTCATATTGACAATCTTTTCACCCTTGGCCGAATAGGTATTGACGATGGCTTCTTTCATGTATTTGACGGCATCATCGATAGGAATGATATTGGCCAGTTTGAAGAAGGCAGCCTGCAGGACCGTATTAGTACGGTTGCCCAGACCTATTTCAGCGGCAATCTTCGTCGCATCGATAGTATAGAATTTAATATGTTTATTGGCAATCTGACGTTTTACGCTGGCTTTCAGGTGTGTTTCAAGGGCTGCCTGATCCCAGCTGCAGTTGAGGAGGAAGATGCCGCCGTCTTTAATTTCACCGACGATATCGTAATCTTTGATATACGCTTCTTTATGACATGCTACGAAATCAGCCGATTTGACATAGTAGGTCGAACGGATCGGGCGGTTGCCGAAACGCAGGTGGGATTTCGTAACGCCGCCGGATTTCTTCGTATCATATTCAAAATAAGCCTGAACGTACTGATCGGTATTATCACCGATAATCTTGATGGAGTTCTTATTAGCACCGACTGTACCATCGGAACCGAAGCCCCAGAACTTGCAGCTGATGATTCCGTCCGTTTTGACATCCATCGGTACGAGAGGAATAGACAGATTCGTTACGTCATCATTGATACCTACGGTGAAATGCTGTTTCGGGCTGTCGCTCATGAGATGGACAAATACGGATTTGATGTGGGAAGGCGGTACGTCCTTGGAGGACAGGCCATAACGGCCGGCAATAATCATCGCATTACGGTCCGAATTCTGGAATGCCGTACATACATCTTCATACAGCGGTTCGCCAATTGCACCCGGTTCCTTCGTGCGGTCCAGGACAGCAATGCGTTTAACCGTCTTCGGCATAGCTGCAAAGAAGTGTTTCAGCGAGAACGGACGATAGAGGTGTACCTGTACATAGCCGACTTTCTGGCCTTCTGCCATCATGGCATCAATGCATTCTTCAATAGCGCCCGTTACGGAACCCATGGCTACAATGACGTATTCTGCATCGGGAGCGCCGTAGTAGTTGAACAATTTATAGGTCCGGCCTGTAAATTCACTGATTTTGTCCATGTAATCCTGGACGATATCAGGCAGTTTGTCATAATAGGAGTTGACGGCTTCACGGTTCTGGAAGAAAATATCCGGGTTATTAACGCCGCCGCGCATGGTCGGATGATCCGGGTTCAGTGCTTCATGTTTGAATTTATAGAGGGCATCGCGGTCCAGCAGTTTATCTAATTCTTCATAGGGCATAACTTCGACTTTCTGGATTTCGTGAGATGTACGGAAACCATCGAAGAAGTGCATCATCGGCAGGCTGGCTTTAATAGCAGAAAGATGTGCTACGCCGGCAAGATCCATGACTTCCTGGACACTGCCGCTACAGAGCATGCCCCAACCGGTATTACGGCAGCCCATGACATCGGAATGATCCCCGAAAATAGAAAGGGCATGAGACCCTACAGAACGGGCAGCTACATGGAGTACAGCCGGTTTGCATGTTGCGGCAATACGGTGCATGACAGGAATCATGAGCATCAGGCCCTGGGAAGCCGTATAGGAAGTACCCAGAGAACCTGCTTCAACGAGGCCGTGCAGGGCGCCGACAGCACCGGCTTCAGCCTGCATTTCCATGACGCGCACCGGCTGGCCGAAGAGGTTCTTTTTACCATGAGCCGCCCATACATCCACGTGTTCCGGCATCGGGGAAGACGGAGTAATCGGGAAAATTGTTGCAACTTCTGTCAATGCATACGATACGTATGCGGCAGCTTCATTACCATCCATTGTTTTCATCAATTTTTCAGTCACTTTAAACATCTCCTTGAGAAATAAAATGAGAAAAATAATAGTAGACAATACAAGCGCTTACAATTACAGAGGTTATTTAAACGTTTAATCTCTCTACCTTTATTATAGCAAGCTGAATTTATTTTTCAATTCATTTGCATAAATAGCACTATTCAGTATAGTCTATTGCGTTTCGAGCATGAGTATTGCGTTTTGGGCATACTGAAAATAAGCAAAATTCATCCTAAAATGGTATGGTTTCCCATCTGGTACATGTAGAATAAATTCACTTTACAATTAAAAATATTATCCGGTTGGCCGTGTACGGAAAGAAACTTCTATAAAAATGATACCATAGATAGTATAATAAAGCTATCCATAGTTTATGTATACATAGTAAGAAAACGTGAATACCGTGTATACGGCTTTGTGCATTTATGAATTTTCTTATATACTATACGTAGCGTATGTATATGAGGTGAAAAAATGAAAAAGATTCCTATAGCAGTGGCCTTATGTCTTGCAGTTGGCCTGTTCATAGCCGGCTGCGGAAATCAGGAGCAGCCGGCACCGGCACAGAATCAGCAGCAACAGCAACAGATTCAGATAGATGCCGCCTCAGAAGCCCTTTTTGAAAAGGGCTTGTCTTTCTACCAGCAATTCCAGTATGATCAGGCCATTTCCCTGTATGACCAGGCACTTGCCAAAGACCAAAAAAATTATAAAGCACTTTCCGGCAAGGGAATCGCCCTGGCCATGCGCGGCAACGGGGTAAATCCAAAGGAGGTCCGTCAGGGAATTTCTCTCATCCGGCAGGCACTGGAACTAAAACCAGATTATGTCCCATCTTTCTATGACCTGGCACTGGCCCTGAAAATCGACAAGCAATACGATGAATCGATTACCTGGTTCCAGAAAGTCATCGACAGCGAACCGGATAACACGTGGAGCTATTATGGCATCGCCACCATTTACGGCGACCAGGGGAATGCCGAAAAGGCCGTTTTATACCTGAAAAAAGCCGCTGCCATCGATAAAGAAAATGTAAAAGAGGCAGCCCGCAGCCAGTCTCATTTTGACCGTATACGTAATACCCGCGCATTTCAGGGCTTTATGAACCAATAAGGAGGTTTTACAATGGAAAGAACCGATATGATGCATACCATGTATGATAAGAAAGGGCCGGCCGTTGCCCGGAACTTTGAAAAAAGAGGATTCGCCGCCTGGTACTGTCCAACTTGTGAGGAATCCCTGGCTAAAGCTATTTCTCTCATTCCCAAAGATGACATCGTCTCCTGGGGCGGTTCCCGCTCCATTGATGACATCGGGCTCCACGCTTATGTACAGGCCCATTACAAGGTCATTGACCGCGACACGGCAAAGACAGCGGAAGAACGGGTAGAACTCATGCGTAAAGCATTGTTATGTGATACCTTCCTCATGGGGACCAATGCTGCCGTCCAGGATGGTGAATTATTGAACATCGACGGCAACGGCAACCGCGTAGCGGCGCTCTCCTATGGTCCCCGTCAGGTGCTGGTCATCGTCGGCATGAATAAGGTCGTTCCAACAGTGGCTGCCGCTCTGGCCCGGGCCCGCTCGACCGCATCAGCCATCAACATCAACCGCTTTGCCGGCTCCAAAACACCGTGCTACCTGACAGGCATGTGCGCTGACTGCAAAGGCCAGGACACGGTATGCCGTCAGATACTGCGCACCCGCGCCTGCAATCCGGCCGGGCGCATCAAAGTCATTCTCGTCGGTGAAAACATTGGCTTTTAGCCTATGTCACAATATATATTTTAGGAGGAGTTAATATGGATCGTTCCGATATGATGCACACCATGTATGATAAGAAAGGGCCGGCCGTTGCCAAAAATTTTGAAAAACGCGGTTTTGCCGCCTGGTATTGTCCTACCAAAGAAGAAGCCCTGGCTAAAGCGGTATCACTGATTCCGGAAACAGACGTCGTTTCCTGGGGTGGTTCCACCTCTATTGTAGAAATGGGACTCTATGATTACGTCAAAGCCCACAACCCGGTTCTCGACCGCGATACGGCCAAGACACCGGAAGAACGGATGGAAATCATGCGTAAAGGTCTGACCTGCGATACGTTCATCATGAGTACGAATGCCGCCACCCAGGATGGTCAGTTATTTAATATCGACGGCAACGGCAACCGCACAGCAGCGCTCATCTTCGGGCCCAAACAGGTCATAGTCATCGCCGGCATGAATAAAGTAGAACCGACACTGGAAGCGGCCATCGCCCGGGCCCGTTCGACTGCCGCTCCAATTAATGCCCAGCGTTTCGGCATCCCGACGCCGTGCAACACCAACGGCATGTGCGCTGACTGTCTCAGCCCGCAGAGTATCTGCAATCAGATGGTCCGGACCCGCCGCAACAGCGGACCCCAGGGCCGTATCAAGGTCATCCTCGTCGGGGAAAACTTAGGATATTAATATCGCTGTTTTCCCTTCGCCAAAGGAATCAGAATGTATAGCAACAAAAACGGGAACAGAATGACGTAAAGCCATTCTGTTCCCGTTTTTTGTTGAACTAAGACTATTGTATCAATACGTTTCTTCTGCAATTTCACAGATGATATGGCCCATCATGATATGCATTTCCTGGGTGCGGGCCGTCACTTTGGAAGGAACGGCCAGACAAACATCACACAAGTCCGCCATTTTTCCACCACCACTGCCGGTAAAGCCGATGACGCTCATCTGCTTTTTACGGGCCGTTTCGATGGCGGCAATGACGTTCTTGCTATTCCCCGATGTAGAAATGCCAACCAGTACATCTCCGGCATTCCCCAGTCCTTCTACCTGTCTGCTGAATACCGTATCGTACCCGTAGTCATTAGCTACGGCTGTGAGGACCGATGTATCTACGGTCAGTGCCAGTGCAGGCAGGCTGGGCCGTTCTTTCTGGAAGCGGCCGACGATTTCTGCTGCCAGATGCTGGGAATCGGCAGCGCTGCCGCCATTTCCGCAGAATAAAATTTTGTGGCCACCAGCCAGCGCATCCCGGATCAGAGTGCCTGCTCTTTCTATATCAGGAGCCAGTGCTTTTGTCGCAGCCAGGACAGCTGCATGATCTGCCATACGTTGTTCAACGAGATTCATAATCTGCCTCCTTTATTTCTTTTCCGCATCCGTAATTACGAACCGGACGGCCCCTGTATCAGGATGGATGACTGCTCCATGGTAATGGATTCCCCTGGGCAGATAGGGATTGCGCTGCAGGTTGCGTACGGTAACCCGTACCGATTCTTCGCAGTCACAGATGGGATCGGCCCAGGCCATGAGCTGTGGTTCCACATCATCAATAATTGCCGGGTCAATCCCCGCCTCAAACATTTTTTTACAAAGTCCTTCTGCCGTCGTATGGAGCATGCCGCAATCTTCATGTCCGACGACGATAATGTCCGTCACATGAAGTTCATAGACAGCGACCATCAGACTGCCAACGACACTGTTAAAACTGCGGCCTGCCGTATTGCCAGCCACTTTAATGATCTTAGCTTCGCCCCGTTTCAAACCCATGGCAGGTTCCAGAAAATCCAGCAGGCGCGTATCCATACAGGTAAGGATGGCTACGCTGCGGGACGGATATTTGCTTACTTCTGTCAAGCCTCCGGCCTTATGTTCTTCTACAAAGGCTGCATTGGCTTTTTCAATCTGCTGTATCAGTTCGGACATATGGACCTCCTTATCCCTTGTTTACCTCTTCCATCATGTGTTTAGCCCGGATATATTCATCGATACCAGCCGCTGTCCGCTTGCCTTCACGCATAGCCAGCACGACCGTTTTCGGCTTGTGTACGACGTCACCGGCAGCAAATATACCGCGCCGGCTGGTCATACCGTAAGGGATATTGCGGGATTCGATGTAACCGTCTTCCGTAGCTTCAGCACCAAAAGCCTGAATAATGTCCATTTCCGGTCTATTGCCAATGGCAGCAATGATCTTATCGGCCGGCACAATTTCAAATTCTCCTGTCGGTACCATCGTCCCATCGTCCAAGATCTTCTGCTTTTCAATCCGGAGCCCTTCTACATGATCGGTACCGACGACGGCACGGGGCGCCGAATAGAACTGGAACTGGATTCCTTCCTCTTTTGCTTCCATATATTCGGAGGGCAGGCATTTCATATTCTTTTCGCCCCGGCGGTATACGATTTTTACCTTTGCTTTCAGGCGCAGTGCTGTACGGGCCGCATCAATAGCCACATTACCGGCACCGACGACGAGGACCGTATCTCCCGGTTTGACGGGCAGCCTGGATAATTGTTCTTCACCAAGCTGTACCTGTTCCACCTGGTACAGGAACTGGGCCGCATCAATCACACCCGATAAATGGTCATTTTCGACTCCCAGTTTCCATCCTTCCATTGTGCCGACGGCAATAAAAACAGCATCAAAGTCTTCGGCCAGTTTATCCAGAGAAATATCACGGCCCACCTTGGTTTCATACCGTATGGTAACGCCCAGCTGCTTCATCCGTTCTACTTCCCGGAGGACATATTCTTTATGAAGGCGGAATGTCGGTATGCCATAGGTAAGCGTTCCTCCCGGCTGGGTAGAACTTTCAAAAATCGTCACATCGTAATCCATCCGTGCCAGGTCCAGGGCTGCTGCCATGCCTGCCGGGCCACTGCCGACAATAGCAACGGTTCCATTGCATTTCTTGCTGGGCACGTCATCGAGAATGTGATTATCCAGAACCAGATCGGCCACAAACCGTTCCAGTTTTCCGATTTCTATATGCTTTCCTTTTTTCCCCAGTACGCAGGCCCCTTCACATTGCGTTTCCCTGGGGCAGATGCGTCCACACAGTGCGGGAAAATCACTGCGATGATAGATGTATTCGGCGGCCGCACCAAAATTCCCTTGTGCCAATTCATGAATGAACTGAGGTATTTCATTTTCTATAGGGCAGCTATTGCGGCACTGGGGCACACGGCAATTAAGACAGCGTTTCGCTTCGGCTACAGCCTCAGCCATGGTATAGTCACGGTCAGAAATAGGTTCTTCATGGAAAAAAGCAAGAGGGTTCTTTTCTATTTGGGACATGCAGACAGCCACCTTTCTGCTGAAGTTTGCAATAAATACAAAACAGATATAAAAATGGTGCGCCCAAGATGACTCGAACATCCGACACGCAGTTTAGGAAACTGCTGCTCTATCCAGCTGAGCTATGGGCGCACAGGCATGCACAGATTTTCCGTGCAAAAATATCATACCATGAAAAAGGAGGATTGTAAATTATTATCCTCAAATGGATGTATATTATCAAAACATTTGCATACATCCTGCGTATCCTGAATCACATCCGGTTGCTACAATACGGCTCCTGTTTTATAATATAATACACCTTGTAGAGAAAAGAGGCTCTATTATGATTGAATTAGCAGCTATTGCAACAGAACAGCGGAATCCCCGCAGTAAGAACATAGATCAGGTTTCTACGGAAGAAATGGTCCGCATCATCAATAGGGAAGACCATCGGGCGGCATCGGCCGTAGAAGCCATCATACCGGACATCGCAAGAGCCATTGACCTCATCAGCCATCATCTTCATGAAGGCGGCCGCTTGTTTTACGCCGGCTCTGGTACATCGGGACGGCTCGGGGTCCTCGATGCAGCAGAATGTCCACCCACCTATTCTACTGATCCGGACCTCGTCCAGGGACTGATTGCCGGAGGAGAATCTGCCATGTTCCGTGCCCGTGAAGGCGCAGAAGACGACGAAAATCTGGGAAAAAAAGACCTGCTCGACAAGGGCCTTACGAAAAAAGATGTCGTCGTCGGTCTCAGTGCTTCCGGCCGCACGCCTTACGTCATAGGTGCTCTCACCTGCGCCCGTCAATGTGGCGCTGCCGCCATTGCCGTTGATTGTTCTCCCCATTCTCCCATAGGCGCCTGTGCTGATATTGATTTATGTGCCGTTACCGGTCCGGAAGTCATTACCGGTTCCACCCGTATGAAAGCCGGCACTGCCCAGAAAATGATTCTGAATATGTTGTCTACGGGAACGATGATCCGCCTCGGTAAAGTTTACGGGAATCTGATGGTCGATGTCAAAGCGACGAATCATAAACTGGAAGAAAGGGCGCGGCGCATTGTCATGGAGGCCGCCGGCTGCAGCCGTGATGAAGCCATCCGGGCCCTCGCACAAAGTAAGGGACAGGCTAAACCAGCCATCGTCATGCTGCTCCTGCATATTTCTTATGAAGAAGCACAAGAAAAATTACAGACTGCCGACGGCTTTATTTCGAAGGTGCTTTCTGCTCAATCCGCTGCGAAAGGGACGATATAATGGATTATAAAGAACTGGCCCGGGAAATCTATGCTCTCACAGGACCTGCCTCCAATATCGTCCAGGCCTATCACTGTATGACCCGTCTGCGCCTGGTCGTAAAGGAAGAACATTTCACAAAAGAAGATATAGGCCGCCTGCGCGGCGTCATGGGCATCAATAAGTCCGGTGATGAATGGCAGATTATCCTGGGACCGGGCAAGGCCCAGGAAGTGACCCGGGAATTTCTGGAATTACTGAAAGAAGACAATCAATCTGCATCAGTTGGCGAGCTGGCCCGCAATGCCGCTGTCGGAGACGGGCAGGCACTGCATGAAGCCATCCGCAGAAAAAACGCCACTCCGGCCAGAGAAGCATTGAAAAAGATTGCCCAGATTTTTGTACCCATCATCCCCGCGTTCATCGCCTGCGGCCTGATTACGGGGCTGCTGAATATTGCCCTGAAACTCAATCCGGAATTATCCGCCCTGCCTGTAATACAGATATTTGCCATTGCCGGCAATGCCGCGTTTTACGGTCTCAATATCTTTGTCGGCGTCAATGCAGCCAAAGTCTTTGGCGGTTCGCCCATGCTGGGTGGTGTCATGGCCGCTATCATTACCCATCCGGGACTGGCCCATATCGTCTTTTCCGGCCAGCCTCTCGTTCCAGGGCGGGGCGGCATCATCGCCGTCATCCTCGTCGTCCTCTTTGCTTCCCTGCTGGAAAAGAAACTGCACCGCGTCATTCCCGATATGTTTGACCTCTTTCTGACGCCGCTCCTGGTCGTCCTCATCGCGACCTTTGTTGCCCTATTCATCTGCCAGCCCATCGGCGGATGGCTGTCGGAAGCCATTGGATATGCGGCAACTGAATCCATCGGCCGCGGCGGCGCCGTGACAGGCTTCATCCTCGGCGGCACGTTTCTTCCCATGGTCATGCTAGGCATCCATCAGGGCCTGACGCCTATCCATGCGGAACTACTGGCCCGCTATGGCGTTACCATCCTGCTCCCCATCCTGGCTATGGCCGGTGGCGGCCAGGTAGGCGCCGCAGCAGCCGTATATGTCAAAACAAAAAACAGGCAGCTGCGCAAAACCATTGCCTCTGCACTGCCTGTCGGACTCATGGGTATCGGTGAACCGCTGATTTACGGCGTTACGCTTCCTCTGGGAAAACCGTTTATCGGTGCCTGTATCGGCGGGGCCTGCGGTGGTGCCGTACAGGCTGCCTTTATGGTCGGCGCTGCAGCTATGGGCATATCCGGCCTTCCCCTGGCCGCCAGCACGGACAATATCCCCGTGTATCTTTCCGGGCTTTTCGTCTCCTATCTTGCCGGTTTTATTGCTACGTGGATCATCGGATTTGATGACCCTGCCGAGGAGGTTTGCTGACTATGAAAACAGGTATTTCTCTCTATCCCGGTTTAGGCCGCAGCTGTGCCGATGAACTGGCCCTTCTGGAAGAAGCGGCCGCTATGGGCATTACGCGGGTGTTTACATCCCTCCACATTCCCGAATCAGACACAGACGTCCTATTTATGGAGCTTCAGGAAATTTTATCTGTCGCTCGTCACCATCACTTCGATGTCATAGCTGATGTATCACCAAAGACGCAGGAATTACTGAATCTGCCATCTCTGACACCGGAACATCTGCTTTCCCTGGGCATTACGACGGTCCGCTTTGATTATGGATTCGATGTCCGCAAAATAGCTCTGTTCAGCCATATGATGAAGGTGCAGCTCAATGCCTCCACCCTCCGCCCGGCAGAACTGGCAGCCCTTCAGGAAGCCGGGGCTGATTTCAGCCATATAGACAGCCTGCACAACTTTTATCCCCGCCCTCATACGGGCCTGGGAGAAGACTATGTACAAAAACAGACACAGTGGCTGCAGAACCAGGGTATTTCCGTTGGTCTGTTCATCCCCAGTCAGACCGGCCGGCGGCTGCCCCTCCGGGAAGGACTGCCCACATTGGAAGACGATCGGAATCGCACAGTAGATCTGGCGGCCCGCCACGCCCAGGCTATGGGCGCAGATACCGTTTATATCGGTGACTCTGCCCCCTCACAGGAAGAACTGACCGCTCTTTCCCATGCGGGCCGGGAGGAAAAAGGCCGAATCGTTCTCAAGGCACGCCTTCTCAGTCATGACCCGTTCCTGCAGGACCTTCTCAGCCAGCCTATGACGGCCCGCCTGGACCCGGCTCAGGATGTCATCCGCGCCGCAGAAAGCCGCTCCCGGCTGCAGGGGCACATCATTTCGGGTGATGAAACGGCAGACCAGCCCGTATCGTACGGCGACATCACCGTAGACAATGAAGGATACGGCCGTTATATGGGCGAGGTACAGATCAGCCTGAAGTCCTACCCAGGCGGCCCTAATTGCAACCGGGCAGCTTATATCCTGCCGGAAGAACAATTTCTCATACCCTATATCACGCCGGGGCGGGCTTTCCGCCTGGAATTCGTCCGCTGAGTCTATTCGTCGAAGCGCAGGCGAGTACCAGCTCCCAGTTCTTTTACGGGCAATTCCCGTGCAAGGAGTGTCTTATTTTCCAGGCTGACGCAATGGCAGGGATATACCAGCTCCGGCTGGCAGTCTTCTATGAAATCCAGTGTTTTCCGCATGACGTCCGGATTGTCCCGCAAAAGATGGAATCCGCCAATAACAGCATACACCGTATCGGTATGGCATACTTTTTTCGCATAGGCAATGGTATTGCAGACGCCGGCATGGGCGCAGGGCGTTACAATGACCAGGCCCTTATTGGAACAATAGACCATGGCCGAGTCATCATACAAATAATCGTCTTCCCATACGCCGTTGCGCAGCGTATGACCTAAAGGCTTTTTCGCTTCAAAATCATTGGTCCGTTCAATTTCACTGAGGAATACGAGCCGGTCTGTCAGCCAGACCGGTTCTTTTGTTGTATGGACCGGCAGGATGGCATGGAGCGAAGCTTCGTCCAGGATGGAACCGATATTTTTGCCCCCTGCTTCCTTGGGCAGAAAAGTATCAGGATGGGCGTACACAGGCGCTGCTATGCGGGGGCGTTTTTCATACGTCGCTTCAATATGTGCCTGTACCAGCGGCAGGAGGCCCCACGTATGGTCATAGTGACCATGGGATAAAACGACAGCATCGGCCTGGAGGCAGTCAATACCGCGGCGCCAGGCATTTTTCATGAACATGTCTGAGCGTCCGGCATCGAGGAGGACTTTCTTATCCCGGTCTTCAAACCAGGCAGAAAAGCCGGATTCTGCGCCGTAGCAGCCCCCGCTGATGGTGTAATTATCAATAAGAATGGTTAATTTCATAGGTATCACCTCTGATAAGTTAATATAATAGGAACATCTTAGTTGGCGGTCATTCGGCTTTCTGATGATACGCTTCTACTACCTGACCTATGTACATGCGATGCCAGCCTTCCCGCGTATAGGAGCGAAGGACACGGGAATCGGTCACTCCCTTTGGCGACAGATCCTGCACGTACAGTTTCTTGCAGACCAGGGTCCAGTCTGCACTGGCAATGAACGGGGCATCCCCCATCCCATACTGCAAAGGGAATCCACAATTTTTGATTTTATCCGTATCGCGTCCACTGTGGATACCACAGTATATGACCTTGTCATGAAGAGCCATCGGCAGCACCGATACGGTAAAATAATCA
This sequence comes from Megasphaera sp. UBA4382, assembly GCF_002391155.1. Taxonomy (NCBI): domain Bacteria; kingdom Bacillati; phylum Bacillota; class Negativicutes; order Veillonellales; family Veillonellaceae; genus Megasphaera; species Megasphaera sp. UBA4382. The sequence goes on from NZ_DGRS01000082.1 coordinate 12,900, forward strand.
AACCGCTCCATATACTCATACGTATACCGTTCCGGCCGTACATAGACGATGCACGTAGGAATATTCCAGGTCCGCCCCGGATTGGCCCAGCCAATCGTCATGACCCGTGCATCGTTTTTGTCTCCTGCCATGAGAAGTCCGTTATTCGTACCAAAAACAGAAAAAATATCCAGCTGCAGCTTGTCAGCTGTTACGAGTTCAAGCATCTATACCGCCTCCTGTTCTATATCTCTTATTATATGGGAAAGTACAAAAAAAAAGAAGAAGAAACTGCATGGGGAGATACAGTTCCTTCTTCTACAGAAGAGGGGAATTTACGTGCCTAACGCATGTACTAAGTCATATTCGTTTTCATCAATGGTAAACTTATATTTATCTACCTCGGTATAAGGCGTTGCCACAATCTTATCGTGAATAGAGCCAATGACAGCATCTTTTCCACCGGAAAGAAGGTAATCGACGGCCTTCTGGGCAAACAGCCCCGCCATTTTGGCATCTCTTGCCGAAGGGGCACCACCGCGCTGGAGATATCCTAGTACGGTCAGACTGGGATTCATTTCCGGATGATGCTGTTTCATGTAGGTCAGCACGTCACATCCACTGACGGCACCTTCGGCAACGATGACAATACTGCTCATTTTCCACTGTTTATGGGATTCCACGAGATGGTCGGCCACTTCTTTCAGTGTGACTTTCTTTTCCGGTACCAGAACGATTTCTGCCCCGCAGGCCATGCCCGATTCGAGGGCGATGAACCCGGCGTGACGCCCCATAACTTCTACAATAGCTACCCGGTCATGGGAAGACGCCGTATCGCGGATGCGGTTCACTGCTTCCAGTACGGTATTGACAGCCGTATCATAGCCCAACGTATATTCTGTGCCAGGCATATCATTGTCAATCGTTCCGGGAATCGTTATCGTCGGTATGCCCAATGCACTCAGTTTTTCTGCCCCTTTCATAGATCCATCGCCGCCAATGACGACTAATGCGTCAATGTGGTTCTTCTGCAACCATTCATAGGCCTTTTGCCGTCCTTCTTCTGTCCGGAATTCTTCCGAACGGGCCGTCTTTAATAGTGTACCTCCGCGATGAATGATTCCGCCGACAGAACGGCGTGTCAGGGCAGTGCTGTCTCCATGGATCAATCCGTCATATCCCCGCAATATGCCTTCTACAGTCAGTCCTTTATACATAGCGTAACGGGTAACGCCGCGGATGGCAGCGTTCATCCCCGGTGCATCCCCGCCGCTGGTCAATATTCCGATTTTCTTTATCATAGGCGTCACATCCTTACGCTGTTTCACGATCTAAAATTCCAGAAGTGTCTTTACGACCGGTTCCGGCCGCTTATCCGTAAATTCCAGGGCTTCACCAAACTGGGTAATGGGGAAGCGTTTTGTAATAAACCCTGAGGGCTTCATATTACCTGCCGCAATTTCTGCCAATACAGCTTCATAGTCACTACGGACATACATATTGGACCCGTCCACATGCAGCTCTTTCACCTGGATAAGGTCAAACGAAGCCTTTATATCCTTACCCATGATGGCGATTTCCGAAATCGTGCCGCCCGGACGGGTAATTTCCGCCGCCTGACGGACGCAGGCATCATTACCGAAGGCCAGGAAGGTGATATCGACGCCCTTACCATCGGTCCGTTCCATAATTTCTTTGACGACATCATCGCGCGTGCTGTTAAACGCAGCAACAGCTCCCATGGAGCGGGCTTTTTCCAAATTAAAATCGATGACGTCGATGCCAAAAAGGGCCGCCGGATGAAAACAAGCCGCGCTGAGAACGACACCCAGTCCTATCGTACCACAGCCGATGACTGCCACCTTTGTCGTCTCCTGTATATGATGCGCCCGTACGGCATGCATGCCGACCGCCAGTGGTTCAATGAGCGCCCCTTCGGCAAAGGATACGGCGTCCGGCAACGGTACGATGCATTGCTGGGGCAGAACGACGTACTCACCAAACGATCCGCTCCATCCGGAAGCGCCGAGTATCTTCTTTTCCGGGCACAGATTATACCGCCCGCTCTGGCATAAATAACAATGGCCACAGCCATATTGTGGTTCGGCCGTCACCCTGTCACCGGGCCGGCACGTCGTTACGGCGCTGCCCGTTTCGACGACGACCCCGGAAAATTCGTGGCCTGATACGACGGGTGGCACCCGCCAGGGATGCTTCCCATGATAAGCATGTACTTCAGAACCGCAGATGCCCGTCGCCCGGACCTGGATTTTGACATCCGTATCCCGTTCCAACTGAGGCTCCGGTGCGTCATTGATAAAGTAGGCTTTCATCGGTTTTTCTATAAATCCTGCTCGCATATCCCGTCCCACCTTTCGTAGAAAAGGGCGGCAGGAAGCCTGCCTGCTTTCTGCCGCTCGTTATATCCACTTTTAGTCCATGTGCTGACCGCCGTTGATATCGATTTCTTCGCCTGTAATGTACGATGCTTCTTTAGAAGCGAGGAATACGACCGTATCAGCGACTTCCTGCGGTTCACCCGGACGGCCCATAGGAATATTGTCGATAACTTTCTGGGCTTCGTCTTTCGGCAGGGATTTCCAGATTTCTGTATTGATCAGGCCCGGCGTTACGCTATTGACGGTGACACCATAGGGAGAAATTTCACGGGCCAGGTTCTTGGAGAAGCCGAGAACTGCCGCTTTAGCTGCCGAATAATGAGCGCCGCCGAAGATGCCGCCACCGCGCTTGGCCGATACAGAGGAAAGATTGACGATACGGCCATAACCGGCTTTGACCATCGGTTTCATGCAGGCCTGGGTGCAGAGGAACAAGCCAAACATGTTGACGTTGAAAATGCGTTTCATATCATCCATCGTCATATCGGCTACGGTAACATGCTGGGAAATGCCGGCATTATTGACAAGAACATCAAGACGGCCATAGGTCTTCATGATGTGATCGACCATTGCTTCGCACGATTCCTTGCTCGTAACATCGAGTTTGATGCCTTCGGCTTTGCCGCCTTCATTTTTGATGATATCGACCGTTTCCTGTACACCGGCCATGTTGATATCTGCAATGATGAGCTGAGCGCCCTGCTTTGCAAATGTGCGGGCCATGACACGACCCATACCTTTAGGAGAACCACTACCTGTAACGATGACTACCTGATCTGTGAAATCTAACATTTGAAAAACCTCCTTGAAATAGCGCGTGTAATCTTACACGGTGTTAATAAAATGTATTGATGTAATAGATTGTGAATATTTATTTATCAGCTGAATCAGCTGCATTTAACTTACTATCGTCGATAGCTTTCCCTGTCTGTTTAACCAGGACCGTGACGACAAAGGCGCTGATGACCATGCAGATGGCCAGGAAAAGGACGCCGGCATCAAAGGAACCGGTTACGGTGCTGACGTAACCCATGACATAAGGACCAAAGAATCCGCCCAGGTTGCCGACACTGTTGATGAGGGCAATACCCGCTGCCGCAGCAGAACCGGAAAGATACGCCGGTGGAATGGCCCAGAACGGAGAATAGGCACCATAGGCGCCGCTCAGTGCGACGGCAAAGACGATGAGACTGGCTATGACGTTGGACTGGGCAATGTAGACGCTGGCGACGAGACCGACAGCAGCGACTACCAGACAGCCGGCTACATGATACCGCCGTTCATTGACTTTATCGGAATGACGGCCGACAGCATACATGACAAATGCAGCCAGGAGATACATGAGTCCGATAATCCAGCCGATGGTCGTCGTAGCAATGGTGCTGGAAAGGCCATGAACCAGTGTCGGCAGGAACATGACGATGCCGTAATACCCGCAAATCCAGGCAAAGTATCCCAGGGCGAGGATGAGGACATCCCGTTCTTTCAGAGCCGTAAGGAAGGATACTTTCTTTTTCTTGGCCTTTGCAGCCTGTTCTTCGGCCACAATATTCTTCAGCCATTCCCTTTCATCCGTTTCCAGCCAGTGGGCTTCTTCAATCGAATCGGTCAGGTAATAGAAGCAGGCGACGCCGAGGATGAGCGACGGGATAGCTTCGAGGATAAACAGTGTCTGCCAGCCTTCCAGGCCAAAGAGGTTCAGTTCCAGCAGATACGTAGAAATAGGCGAGCCGACGGCACTGGCACTGGGGATAGCGATCATAAATCCGGCGATAGCCTTGGCATGGTTCTTCGTCTGGAACCAGTTGCTCAGATACCAGGCCATGCAGGGAAAGAAGCTGGCTTCGCAGACGCCGAGAGCAAATCGTACGCAATAAAACTGGATGTCGTTCTGTACAAATGCCGTCAGACAGGATACGAGGCCCCAGGAAACCATGATACGGGAAATCCAGCGACGGGCGCCGAATTTGGTCATGAGGGCACTTCCCGGCACTTCCAGGAGGAAGTAGCCGAAGAAGAAGATGCCGGCACCAAAGCCAAAGACGGCACTGGAAAAGCCGAGATCGGCATTCATCTGGAGGGCGGCAAACCCAATATTGACGCGGTCCAGGATGGAAATGGCAAAGCAGAGGAACAAGAATGGAATCAGTCTTCGTGTTACTTTGTGTACAGTACGTTTTTCTATATCCGCAACATTAGCTGCTGCTGTTGTCATAAAACTGCACTCCCTTTCTCCCAATATATGTCCAATAACCATTCAACGTTCAATGTAGGTTGTTTATTGGCAAAAGGATTTGGCCGTTTCTACGATATGGTCGACAGAGACGCCGTTCTTTGCCAGGAGATGTTCGTATGGAGCCGATTCGCCGAAGCGGTCCTGGATACCCATGCGTTTGACCTGACCTTTGCCAAGTTCTGCTGCTACTTCACAGACAGCGCTTCCCAGGCCGTTGATGATATTGTGGTCTTCGACGGTAATAACCTTGCCGATCGTTTCCAGGCAGTCTTTGACAACTTCTGTATCAAGAGGTTTGATGGTGTGCATGTCGATGATGCGTGCGGAGATACCTTCAGCCTGCAGTTTCTTTCCCGCTTCAATAGCCAGGCGGACCGTATCGCCGTTGGCAATGATGGCAATGTCTTTGCCGTCCTGAATCTGATGAGCTTTCCCAAGCTGGAGTTCTACGTCATCATCGTAGAGGACTGCAATGGGATCGCGTGTAAAGCGCAGGTATACCGGACCATACATTTCAGCAGCAGCTTTCGTCAGTTTCTTGGCTGCTACATAGTCAGCTGGCATGCAGACCGTCATGTTAGGCAGCGTCCGGAGAACACCCATATCTTCAATAGACTGATGGCTGGCGCCATCATTAGCCGGAGTAACACCGCCATGGGAGCAGGCAATCTTGACATTCAGATTAGGATAGCAGATTTCCTGGCGGATCATTTCGCACATGCGCAGGGAACCGAATACGGCATAGGTAACGACAAACGGGATTTTACCGCATGTAGCCAGCCCTGCTGCCAGGCCGGCACCATTCTGTTCAGCAATGCCGACGTTGACGTGCTGTTGGGGCAGAGCCTTGGAAAAGGGCGTCGTCCGGCACGATTTCGCAATATCCACATCAACTACATATATATCTTTGTTATCTTTACCAAGGTTCAGTATTTCTTCACCGAAACCATCGCGGGTTGCTTTTGTCATATCTGCCATTTTATTTCAGGCCTCCTTCGAGTTCTTCCATCGCTTGTTTATATTCCGCATCGTTCGGAGCAACACCGTGCCAGCCGCACTGGTTTTCCATATACGATACGCCCTTGCCCTTTACGGTATGGGCGAAGATGCAATGGGGCTTCTTGTTTTTGCGCATGCGGATCATATCGAGTGTATGGACAATCTGGTGCATATCGTTGCCGTCGATTTCATATACGTCAAAACCAAAGGCTTCAAATTTCTTGCCCAGGTCACCGTTCGGCATAACTTCGTCCGTCGTACCATCGAGCTGCAGATTGTTGTTATCGACGAAAACAATCAGGTTATCCAGTTCGTATTTGTGCGCCGTATTGGCAGCTTCCCAGATTTCCCCTTCCTGGGCTTCGCCGTCACCGACAACTACGAATACACGATAGTCTTTATTATCCCGTTTGCCTGCCAGTGCCATGCCAACGCCACAAGCCAGGCCCTGACCGAGAGAGCCCGTCGAAATATCGATGCCCGGGCATTTCTTCATATCCGGATGGCCCTGCAGAATCGATCCTTCTTTCCGCAGTGTATGGAGTACATCAAGGGGGAAGTATCCCAGTGTTGCCAGAGCCGCGTACTGAATGGGGCATACATGGCCTTTAGACAGGATGAACCGGTCCCGGTCTTCCCATTTCGGATTCTTCGGGTCAATATTCATTTCACCAAAATAGCAGGCAGCTACAAAATCAGCGACGGAAAGTGAACCGCCGGGATGGCCGGACTGTGCTTCATAAATCATGGTTACGGCTTTTTTCCGCAGGTCTTTCGCAACCTCTTTCAATTCCTCTTCTGTTCGTTTCATGCAATGTCACCTCGTAAGATAAATAATAGATAAAATTGTATTACTCTTTTCATCCTCTGTTGAACATAGGATGTTTAACTTTTGACTGTATTATACTTCCAACGTAGGATGTTGTCAATGACTTTATACAATTACGCGTTTGCTCCTTTTGCATCGATATAACTACTCTGATGAGCCATAAACATAAAGGCGGTCCTGTCTGGGTTATGACACCCTGACAGGACCGCCCGTGCAATAAACATCTATATCGTTTTAATTTCCTTCTTCATCCAGAACGCCATATTCATAGAAATATCCCTGCCGCACGACTTCATCGACAGCCGTCTGTTTTTTATCTTTGATAAATTGGTACATGGAAAGATGAACATCGTACATTTCCTTTATTTTTCCCATCTTGCCCATATTATACACGGTCTGATAGCGGATCTTTTTTGTTAATAACCTGGTCACTTCACTAATTTTTATAAACAAAATATTATGAGTCATATCCGCCATGCACTGATGAAACTCCTCGTCGGCATCACACATGGCTTTGAAATTCTTGTTCACTGCCGCTTCCCGGATAGCATCCAATGCGCCTTTTAATTTCCGTAAGTCCTCATCATCTGCTTTCTGGGCGGCCTTATAAATAATACCGACATCGATCCATTCCCGCAACTCTTTCAATGACTCCATCGATTCCGTATCACTCAGGATGATGCCATAAAGGAGCGGATCAATCATGGATTCACTGAACCCCTGGCAGACAAAGGTCCCTTCAGGCCGGCGGATTTCCAATACGCCATAGGAAACGAGGATCTTGATGGCCTCCCGCACGGAGTTGCGTGACACGCCAAAGGATTCAGCCAATTCCTGCTCGGTCGGGATTTTATCGCCGGGATGAATGCGGTGATTTACAATCGCCTCCGTAATGCGGTCGATGACCTGTTGGACGACAGATTTGCTCTTTATAGGTTTTAAATACGTTTTTTCTGCTACCATAATGATTCACATCCTGATTCAAAGTATTATTTAAAAATCTATACCTTAGTCATTATCCTCTGACCATTATTCTCTTCTAAATCTCTTCCTTATTATAATATATCTTTATAATATATTAAATACAAAATTAGCTCATAACGCAATATACTTTGTTGAACATTTGATGTTTATTTTTCGTTTGAATCTCATGTCTTACTCCATGCTATTATGGTATAATGGGGCTGCATAGAGTGTATCATGCGAAAGGAGTGGGGGTATCATGTTTATACACAGAACGAAACGGACCTTGCTGGCTGCCGCCGCGGTCCTGGGTCTTAGTTTTTGCACCATGGCAGAAACGTCTCCCGTACAGGCTATTGATATTGGTACCATCGGTACAATTGCCCAGGCTGGCGCTTATTACGCCCAGTTAAATCAGCAGCTTAATTACCTGGATAATGAAGGCCGTGACGACTATATGAAGCAGATAAAAGCCAAGTATGGCGTCAATACTGATTATCAGGCCAATGCCATGACGGAACGGGTCATGACACGTCTTTCCAATGCCATTGCCAAAACAGATCCATCTATCCTGAAAAAGCCCTATAATTACTTTGTAAATAACGACACGAGTTTCAATGCGTTCTGCACTATCGGACATAATATGAGTGTCAATATCGGTCTCTTCGAACCGCTGAATTACAATGAAAATGAAGTTGCCTTCGTTCTGGCCCATGAAATGGGACATGGACAAAAAAATCATGCCATCAGCGGCGTAAAAAAACGCATGCCCCTCGACCTTCTGGCAGCGATTTATGGTTCCGGCGGAGGAGCCGCCCAGCTGGGTGCGGCTATTCTGGACCAGATAGGCTCTGCCAAACTGGTAACCAAACCGATGGAAAAGGAAGCCGATGCCCTCGGGTTCCAGTATGCCGTAGCGGCCGGGTATAACGTCGGTGGCGGCGCCGCCTTATGGCAGCGGTTCCTCGATAAAGAAAAAGACGTGCAGACCAGCGGCATTATGGAACTGTTCAACGATCATCCTACGACGGTAAGCCGCCGCGACACGTATAGCGCCGATATTACAAAATGGAGCAATAATGTCGTCGCTGTCAATAAGGACACAGGCATGATCACCATCCGCAAAAAGGACTTCTATCAGCCTCAGGATATCCCCAACATGAGTGGAAAAGAACGGGCATATCTGATTGCCGGCAATCTTTCAGCGGTCTACCACAATAACGGCAAACCATCCGTCAGCGATGTCCATGTAGACGGCAATAATATCTTATGCGTCGGCCAGCAGCAGATTATGGATTTATCCCCTGTCAGAAATCCGGAAGAAGTAACCAGTACACTGAAAAAATTATTATAATCCCTGTAACACGGCAACAGGGGCATCCGGTAAGTCGAGTTTTACTTTACCCGGATGCCCCTGTTATTTTTTCCATTTCCTATAATCCTCTGCTTTATCTTTATTACGCTACATGATAAAATAATTCTATACAGGAGGAGCATACAGTTATGAACCAGGAAATGAAACTTGCGGTGTTGATTGATGCCGAAAATATTTCGACAAAGTACATTGATGTTATTTTATCTGAAGCCAATAATCTTGGCGATGTCATTTATAAACGGATTTACGGCAACTGGACTACACCACAGATGGCGTCGTGGCGGACGACGATTCTCAACAATGCCATACAGCCCATTCAGCAATACAGTAATACGACGGGAAAAAATTCGACTGACTCAGCATTAATCATCGACACGATGGACCTGTTATACCAAAGCAATCTCGACGGTTTCTGCATCGTTTCTTCAGACAGCGATTTCACCCGTCTGGCATCCCGGCTCCGGGAATCACAGAAATACGTCCTCGGCATGGGAGAGAGTAAGACGCCCCGGTCTTTTATCTCGGCATGCAATAAGTTCCTCTATCTCGATGTCCTGCTGGAAGAAGCAGAAAATGAAGCCGATACAGAAACAACGGATGCGGCCAAACCGGCAATCATCGATGATACACCGCCTGTCATCTCTCCCGCCACAGAAGAACCAGTCAAATCAGAAAAAACTTCGGGCAAAAATTTCCGCACAATCCGGCAGGCGCTGGTAAAAATCACGGAAGAAAATTCCGACGATAACGGCTGGATTTTCTCCGGTACGCTGGGCAATCTGCTCAACAAACAATTTTCCGACTTCGATGTCCGCAATTTCGGATTCAAGAAATTTGTCCCCTTCATCGAATCTCTGGATATGTTCGAAGTCAATACGATTACCGATGATAAAAATAAAACGGTCAAGCACAATTATTTCAAATTAAAACCGGTTCACCGTCATCATTACACCCATTCATCCCGGTCCAGAAAGCGGCAGAGTAAAGTCTGATAGCCGCATACCAGATGCTCTTATAGAAAGGATGGTATTATGGAGGAGGACATCAAGACACAACAAATTTTACAATCCATCATGCGCCGTAAAAATAACTCGGCCATTGCCATCGCTTTCGACAAAGCCAGCAGCGACGATACCAGCATTTGCCGTATCGCTATCGCCTGGATCAGTGAATCCAAAGCTCACAGCATGACCTATCTGGTAAAGCCACCGGTAGATGACTTTTCATGTTCGCGCAAAGTGACGGCTTCTATGGTAGCACATAGTGCAGATTTTGCCACCGTATGGGACCGGCAAATCCTGCCCCTCCTGAAAGGAGATGTCCTGGCCTTGTATGATGCTTCACGCACTCTGCGTACACTGAAAGCCAGTTATGAAACATCGGGCCGGACATTTATGCTGCCTGAATTATACATCCGCGATCTCCGTTTCCTCGCCATTACCTATATGCCCAATCTGGGAAACGATTCATTTATTTCTATTATCCACCGCCTGCGTCTCAGTGCCGATCTGGATGATGCTGCCAGCCGGGCCCGGGCTTGTACGAGCGCCCTCGACCGGTTGCAGATGATTTATCCGGCCAGTGGATACGGTGTCCCTCTTTCTATGGTACTGGCCGGGGCCCTGAATCTCCCTGCCGATACACTGCAGGAAGAAGAAAGTATGGAAGATGAGGAAGAAGAAGAACCACAGCCCCTTTCAGAGCGGCTGACACACGCTACCCGTTTCAGTCTCATTCCTCTTCTGATTATCTGTCTCTGCCTGTTTGGGTACTACATGTACCGCCAGCGCCAGAATGCACCGGCTCACGTCGATTTCTCATCGTATTCATCGACGGAAGTTCCTAAATCACAAAAAAAGGATTTTCCCAATTTTGAATCCGGAAAAACGTACATGATGACACGCGGCACTTATGTCGTCATAAACGAAAAGGACATTGATCTGTTTATTACAGCTGCTAAAAACCACGATACGGATAAAATCCGCACGATGCTGCGGAACAATCAGGTACTGGTTTTCCAATCGGCCGTTCCCATCGAAGTGACAGGCAATCCCCATGGAAACGGATTCGTTCCCATCACGATTAAAGAAGGAGATCATGCCGGGCAGAGCGGATATGCCGCTTACAGTATGATTACAAAAGCTAAATAATGTACGGAAAAATCAAGAGGCAGCAGCAAAATGACTTCCCACAGTTCATTTTGCTGCTGCCTCTGTCTTGTATTCGGAATAAATGTTACTGCCCTTTTAATTCTGTCTGAAAAATTTCGCGCCCTATCGTCCGTATCCAGAATCCGACGAGCTGACTGTACGTCTCCATCCCGGGCTTTTTGGCTGCTTCTATGATATATTTCATAAAATGTTCAGCCCAAGAATATCCATACCGTTCAAATACCCCCTTCCCGGCTTGCGGTGAAAGTTTCTGCAGAACCGGCAGGAATACATCGTGAGTCACTTCCAGCATCTTCGTATTCACGGGATATACATAGCCGTTTCCCTTCTGGTCTGCTTCCATGAATACAAGGGCCAGCTGATCTGGCTGATACGAATCGTCAGCGTAATCGAAGTGGTACATTTCCAGAGGCAGTTTTTCTTTCTGCTCCGGTTTCAGCAACTGATATGCCCCATATTTAATCAGCTCGTACAGCCGGTCGTCAAAGGAACTTTCCATTTCTATAATCTTTTCCCGCCATTCTCCCCAGGTAAGAGCTACCCGGCAGTCATATCCGGAAAAATCATTCTGTCCCAGGAAATCTTCAACTTCTCCACTGGTAACGGTCATTTTTAAATCGGGAATATGCCATACCATGAAATGCTTCTTTTTATCAAAGTACAGACATTTTTCTTCTACATGGACTGCACTCTGGCAGTGTGGACAGGTGTAGAAGAAGAGTGACTGGTCATGCAGTACGCGCTGGCGCATTGCCAGGTCATCGGTGCCATTGATACAGTCCCACGTATGAAATACGCCCTTTCCGTGACATGCCGGACAGGTCAGGGACAAATCGATTTCATGACTGCCACCGCTGCCAATAATAATAGTATCCATCTTTCATATCTCCTTTTAGTTGGCCTGTGCCTTCGTCCCGGCCAGATGATAAATGTCCATCACCTGCCGCGCCGTACTTTCCAGATTCATAATGCTCCGCGGTACCGGCAGGGCTGCAAACGGATGCAGAGAATGCCGCAGGGACAGAAGCATATCAGCCTGGGCCATCGGTTCCTGGCCATCACTCGTCTGGCGAAGCACGGTCAATGCCGTCAACGCCTTTTCTAATACGGTGTGTATATCCTCTTTTGCCGCATCATTGATCTGCTGCAGCCAGTAAAAAATGACCGCCTTAGTATAGGCGTCCTGTTCTTCTTGTGTTTCACAGACGAAGTCAATACGCGAAAACCCAAATCCTTCTTCCAGAAGTACAGGGATGGCAACGTCCGCAGCCCGGTTCAGAGGAATCCGTTTATCTCCCGTTCCCAGAGACGAAAATGCCAGATGATGCACTTCCTTTTCTCTCGCCAGAGACAGACTGGCCCGGTAACAAGACAGCAGCTGCGACTCTTCGTGATGGCTTCCTCCGCGCCAGAACGGAGCCACCGTATGAATCACATAGCGGGCCGGCAATTTATACCCAAAGGTAAGTACCGCTTTCCCTTCCGGGCAGCCGCCGAGACTGCTGCAGGCAGCACGCAAGGAAATGCCTCCTGCCTGATAAATGCGGTTATCCAGGCCACCAGTACTCATCAGGCTTTCACTGGCTGAATTGACAATCGCCTCTGCCGGCCAGGTCGTTATATCTCCACAGATAATGCGCAATTGCATGGTATCACATCCTTTAGTAAGAGGAATCTCTTTACCGTATTATAACATATAATCCCCCTTTCTGTATCCCGTACGGCTGAAGGAAAAAGAAAACGGGCTGTCCTAAAAACAGTCCCGTTTCGTGTATAAAATCATCCTTATTGCCGGTCCGCCAGCACCTATCCGCCACAGACAAGATTTTATCCGTATCCTATTATTTTTTATCTGCCGTCACCATAAAAAGCGGAATAGAATGGAATAACAGCCGGTACTTTTCATCATAGACCTGCTCGTTCAGCCGTGGCGTAATCTGCACGTTGGTAAATCCAAACCGGGACAGATGGTCCCGGTCCCAACGCGGCCGGTCAACGTGATTAAAAAACAGTGTCTGTTGAAACGTCTGATCGGTAAGATCATCACCACAATACGTATCGACAGGCACGCCATGTAACCGGCGGTATTCTTTCTCATCGCGTTCCCTTGCCGCCCGTTCCGCTTCGTCTTTTACATAATACCAGTTGGCATCCAGATACAAGAGACGACCCCCTGGCTTTAACAGCCGGAACCACTCGCAAAAGGCTTTTTCCGGGTCATACAGAATCCAGGTGACATTCCGGCAGACTATGTAATCGAAGGACTGGCCGGGAAAAGATGTGGCATGAATATCTTCCTGCCGGAATGTGGCATCTATTCCCGCTTTCCGGGCATTACGCGATGCCGTTTCTATCATGGCGGCCGAACAATCTATGCCTGTGACCTTCCAGCCGGTTTTTGCCATGAGGATGGCAAAAAATCCCGGTCCTGTACCTATATCGAGTAATTCGCCCGATTGGGCAGGCCGATGTGCCATAAGCAGCTGACGCCAGTATTCTTCCTGTGTCTGCCGTTCTTCTTCTATTATCTTGTCGTACCCGGCGGCACAATAATCCCAGCGCTGGCCCACAGCCCTGGCCTTGTCCTGCATCTCCATGCTATCTCCTATTTAATGAATGTCGTAATGGCTTTTTTCAAATTGTCTACAGCTTCCATATCATTATCTTTTACCGCATCGACAATGCAATGGTCAATATGATCGCGGAGAATCACTTTTCCCACACTTACCAGGGCAGAATCGACCGCAGAAATCTGAATTAGAATATCACTGCAATCCCGTCCTTCTTCTACCATGCGCTTAATCGCTTCCAGATGGCCGCTGATCCGGGCCAGCCGATTCATGACAGCCTTTGTCTGCGTATGACTGTGTACGTGACTGTGCCCGGAAGTATCCGTTTCCTGACGGGAAGTTTCTTCCTGAAAATGCGGTTCCGGATACTGTTCATAGGGGATATACTGCTTCTTTTCCGCCTTGATGAAATAGTATGAATCCGTATCCATGGCTATTGATACAGAAAGTCCCGCCGTAATCAGCATCGTTGCCATGATATCTACGGGAGGAAGGACGCAGGACAGCGTTTTTTCCCCCTGATCATGCATCGCATTGACCCGGTTCCGGGACATGTCGTGCATGATGATAAGTGCCCCGTCCTGTTTAAGCGCATTGGTCATCTTCTTAATAAAGACTTCTTTATACTGTGCAATGTGTGGATAAAAGTTCAGGCAAACTATCGCATCATATGCATTCTGTGGAAGTTTGTATTTTAAAATATCCTTTTCTGTATATGTAATGCCCGGAACGGATGCAAACTTCTGTCTGGCCTGTTCCAGCATACGATGGGAATAATCCAGTTCTTCCACCCGTCCGGTGTCCGTTACCGCCTGATGCAGATAGGGAAGCAGAATGCCCGTCCCGCTGCCGGCGTCGAGTACCGTATCACCGGCCGAAAGCCCTATGAGTTTTACCAGGAATGACAGGATTTCCGGATTTTCCTTGCGGTCCCGGTCCCAGGTCCCGGCATAATTTTCAAAAAAAACATGTTCTTTATCCATTGCTTTCACCACTATTTGAAAGAATTGTCACACGTTGTCATGTCTTATGATACGTTCACCGTCGCCGTGTGTCAATGGAAACAGACCATGTCAATGGGCACAGCGGGCCAATCCTTTTTTGTGTGCTGAAAGGCAGAATAAGGGAGCCGAATCATATTGCATACACGATGAAATATGAACAACCGGACGGATATCTTTTACGCACTGACAATCGGTAAATCCGATATCCTGCAGCCGGTACATATCCCATGCCGGACGACATTCCCTGCTGATAGATAAGGCATCTTTCAGGGATTCGCACTCCCGGATAAGGTCCGAATCGACAGTATGATGAATATTCTTTTCTTCTGATGCAGCCGAGGTAAACTGAACAGGACCATAATCGGAATCAAAATTCAAAAGCAATCCTCCATCGCGCAGTACGCGGTGCCAGTCCTGGTACGCCTTCACTGCATTTGGCAGGTTCCACGTCAGATTACGAGACAATACTACGTCAAACGAAGCCGATGCAAACGGCAGTGCCTGAGCGTCACCTGCCTGAAAATCAACAGATACGTGATGTTCCGCCGCATTCCGCCGGGCCTCTTGTATCATGCCTGTCGAAGAATCAATAGCTGTGACATCATGTCCCAGGCGCGCCATGAGAATAGCCAGGAACCCCGGGCCGGTACCGATATCCAATATCTTCAATCGGCGGCCACGTGGTAAATATTTCATAATATAGGACTGCCAGGCCAGTGCATCCGGGCTGGCCAGTTCTCTGCGTCGCACTATACTAAAATCCTGACTGCGCTTATTCCAATATTCCTGAATTTGTTTGCTAAGTTCCTCCATCTGTATTTCCCCCTGATGATTTATAGCATACCCGTATATTTACTTAAAAGTATATAAGCAAAACTCTTTTTTGACTATCCCCTCAGGGGGCATATAGAAACACAGAATTCCTGCATGCAGTATAAGAGACTTTTATTGACTGCATCCCCCTACCCGGCTTACCATTTTTCATAAAAATATATTATAATTAATAGCGTTGATTACCGATAGATTCTCCCAGGAAAGAGGTCTCTTTATGAAACGGTATATATGGAAACGGCTGCTGCACCTTATTCTCATACTGATAGGCATTACGTTCATGTCATTCGCCCTGATGCACACCGTTTCGACCGATACAGTCGATATCCTGTATGACCAGAACGGGGGCGCCAACGAAGCTGCAGCGGCTGCCCGCCGTGCCAGTCTGGGCCTGGATCAGGATTTTTTTACCCAGTATGCATCCTGGGTCGTTAACATACTCCATGGCGATATGGGAAATTCCTTCGTTTCCGGCATGCCCGTCTTTACGATGATTATGGACAAGCTGCCTGCTACGATTGAATTGATGGCCATGGCATTGGGGCTGACATTGCTCATATCCCTGCCGCTGGGCATTCTTGCGGCAATCCGCAAAGGCAGTATCTGGGACCAGCTGGTCCGCCTGCTGTCGTTTACCGGAAATTCTCTGCCAGATTTTTTTATCGCTATTATTTTGTTATATATATTCGCCGTAAAGTGGCATGTTTTTTCTTTTCTGGGTACCAGCTCATCCATGCTGCCCATTCTGCCCGCCCTTACCCTTGCTATCGCTATGACGGCCAAATACACGCGCCAGATACGGGCTGTATTCCTCGATGAACTGAGCAAGGAATATGTACAGGCCGCCCTGTCCCGGGGACTATCTTACCAGTTCGTCATCACCCGCTATGTACTGCGTTCCGTACTGGCACCCCTTCTGGCATTGCTCGCCGTATCGGCCGGATCCCTGCTGGGCGGTGCCGCCATCATCGAATCTATCTTCCTTTGGGACGGCATCGGAAAATTGGCTGTAGATGCGATTATGATGCGCGATTATCCCATCATTCAGGCATACGTCATATGGATGTCCCTTATATACGTCGGAGTCAATCTTCTTTCTGATATAGTCTGCCGTTTTCTCGACCCGCGCATTGCTGCCCGGGAAAAGGAGGACTGACTCATGTACCTTACGAAACAACGCCGCTTTTACTTCTTTTTATCCCTGATTCTGGTAATCCTTGCAACCTCTCTTCTGGCAGACTATATGATGCCCTTTGGCCCGTACGACCAGAATCTGACTATGGCACTCAGACCACCCGATGCCATCCATTGGCTCGGGACAGACCGCTATGGTCGGGATATGTTGTCCCGCACCTTAGCGGGAGCCAGGACAACCGTATGTACTGCCCTGGCAGTAGCCCTGACAACATCTTCTTTTGGCGCCTTTATCGGACTGATCTGCGGTTATCATAAAGGAAAGGCAACGACCATACTGCTCCGCCTGACCGACGTATTCCTCGCCTTTCCATCTATGGTCTTTGCCATTGCCGTAGCGGGAATCCTGGGCGGCGGTACGTTCAATGCCGCCGCGGCCATCGCCGCCGTTGCCTGGCCTAAATATACACGTCTCGTACGCAATCAGGTACTGCCGCTACGCCATGAATATTACATCGAAGCGGCCCTCATGAGCGGTTTTTCTCCTTTAAAAATCTTGCTCGTACAGATTCTGCCTGAAATCATAGGTCCCGTATTGATCACCGCCGCTCTTGACATCGGTACGATTATCACGGAAATTGCCGGTCTTTCCTTTCTCGGACTCGGTGCTGCCCCTCCGGCTGCTGAATGGGGATCGATGATGAGCGGTGCGCGTAACCTGCTGCAGACTGCCCCATGGACAATTTTTGTTCCAGGTGCTGCTATATTCATTACCGTGGCCATATTCCAGCTTTTTGCCGATAGTCTGCGCGATCTGGCCGATTCCAAAACGACGAGGTGACATGTATGAACAACAAATTCAAATATCTGATTACGGCCCTTCTGGGAGCAGCCCTGCTCGTATCGGGCTGCGGATCCGATGCAGGCAAAACAGCGAAAGAAGAAGGGAAGGTATTTCATTATGGGACCATGGCCTACGGCCCGGCTATGCAGAACGCCAGCACAGATCCTCATGATACCTACTGTGGCTGGAGTACAATCCGCTATGGTGTAGGGGAAACACTGTTTAAATTCGACAATGAAATGAATGTCCAGCCCTGGCTTGCCGAATCATATGAACAAATGGATGATTATACGCTAAAAATCCACTTGCGCGATGATATTACCTTTTCCAACGGAAAAAAAGTAACGGGCGAAGCCGTTAAGGCCTGTCTGGAAGACCTCATCAAACGGAATGACCGGGCTCCCCATGACCTGAAAATCGACCAGATCACCGCTGACGGTCAGACTGTCACCATCCATTCGTCAGAAAAGGTACCTGCCATGATTCATTACCTGGCAGATCCTTATGGTGCTATTATCGATATGGAAGCTGGCATCAAAGATAAAATCGCTGTCGGTACCGGCCCCTATGTGGCGGTCAAAGTGACCGACCAGGGCATAGAACTCAAAAAGAACGAACAATACTGGGGCCAGACAAAGCCAAAATTGGATAAAATCGTCGTCCGCAGCATTACTGATGGCGACTCCTTGTCCATGGCCATGCAAAGCGGAGAACTCGATGCCGTTCAGGGGCTGCCCTATGCCAGCCTGCCTAATTTCCAGGATACAGACAAATATAACATCAGTTCGGCTGCCACGTCCCGTGTATATCAGGCAGCTATGAATTTTAAAACACCGGCACTCCAGGATAACCGCATACGCAAAGCCATCGCCATGGCTCTGGATAAAAAGACCTTTGTAAATGTACTGCTGAATGGCAACGGAGTTATGGCAACAGGCGCTTTTCCTGATACGACACCTTATGGCAAGGGACTGGATGGTCCTGAATATAATCCGGAACAAGCCCGGGCGCTTTTACAGGAGGCGGGATATACAGAAACAGACAGCGATGGTTACGTCACAAAGGATGGCCGGCCTCTGACACTGCGCTGGCTGACTTACACGTCACGCCAGGAACTTCCTCTTCTCGCCGAATACGCCCAGTCAGCCCTGAAAGATATCGGCATCAAACTCGATGTCAATGCCACGGATAATTACAAGGACTTCCTGAAACGCGGAGAATACGATATATACGCCCAGGCAATCGTAACGGCACCCACCGGTGATCCGGAATACTATCTCATGAGTAAAATCTATTCGGGCCAGCCTTATAACAACGGCAACTACAGTAATCCCCGGACCGATGCGATGATCAATGAACTTCACAATACCTTTGATGCCGGACAGCGCATAGAACTGGCACGCCGGATCCAGCAGCAGGTACTCGATGACAACGCCGTATGGTACGCCTCATTCCTGAAGATGAATATGGTCATGAAAAAGAACGTTACCGGCTTTTCTGCCCATCCCTGCGATTACTATGAAATCACACCGGAATTAGATATCCAGTAGAACCAGGAGCCTCTCATTATGTCAGAACCTCTCCTTGCGTTTCAGCACATTACCATTTGTGCCGAAAACCAGCTGTTAGCAAACGATATCTCCTTTACTCTGCAGGAAGGAGAAATACTGGTCATTGCCGGTGAAAGCGGCAGTGGCAAATCGACACTACTGCGCACCGCTGCCGGCCTGCCGGCACCCGATACCACGATCACCCGGGGAATCATTACCTGGGACGGCCACCGGCTCCATCACCGGGCATCCTGGAAAGCGCTCTATCCTACAGGAATGAGCGTCGTATTCCAGGATGCCCTGACATCCTTCTGCCCGGTCTGTACGGTGTACCAGCAGCTTTGGGATGCCGCCCGCGCTGCCGGACTCTGTCATCAGGAATTTGACCGCATCCTCGCCGACCGGGCTTCTGTTCTGTCCCTGCCGCCAGATAGTCTTTCTTCTTATCCGCAGGAACTGTCCGGCGGTATGATTCAGCGGGCCGAACTCTTATTTCCCCTTATCATCCCGCCACGGCTGGTCCTGGCTGATGAACCGACATCGGCTGTAGACAGCATCACCCAGAAAAAAATGGCTGATGCACTGCTCCGGCTGCGCCGTCATCATCGTACAGCCATCATCCTCGTCACCCATGACCTGCGGCTGGCCTCCTATCTGGCAGACACACTACTCGTTTTAAAATCGGGCCGGATCCAGGAATACGGGCCGGCGCCTGCCGTGTTGAAACATCCCAGATCTGCATATACCCGGGAACTGTTGTACCATTCCGGACTATGAAAGGATTAACCTATGTTTTTTGAAGTACAGGATCTGACAAAAACCTATACTCATAACGGTCATCATTTTGCTGCCGTAGATCATCTGTCTTTTTCTCTGGCCCCCGGTGAAATTCTCGCTGTGGCCGGTGAAAGCGGCAGCGGAAAAAGTACGCTCTGCCGCATCATCTGTCAGTTTTCCCGGGCCGACAGCGGCCATATTCTCTTTCATGATCAGGACATTACTAATGTGCCAGAAAAAGAAAGGAAACAACTATACCGGCACATACAGATGGTCTTTCAGCATCCGTACCGGTCTTTCCATCCCCGGTTTACACTGGAAAAAAGCATTCTGGCCGGAATTCGCAATTATCACCTTCCGGTTACACCAGAAATGTTCCAGCAATATATGGAAGAAGTACATTTGACGAGAGATATTATCCGGCGCTATCCCCATGAAGTCAGCGGTGGCGAATGTCAGAGAGCAGCCCTGCTCCGCAGCCTTGTCATAGGCCCGGAACTGCTCATCTGTGATGAAGTGACCAGTGCTCTCGATGCCACCATCCGCAATGAAATCGCAGGCCTGATACGCCGCATATGCCAACATCACCGCATAGCCTGCCTGTTCATCACTCATGACCTCTATCTGGCCCGGACCATGGCAGACCGGATTCTCATCATGCATCACGGACGAGCTGTAGAGGAGGGGCCGGCAGAACAACTATTTCATCATCCACAGCAGACCTATACGCAAGAATTACTGTCATCCCTGTTATAAAGACAAAAAAACTATCACCGATATTCCCGGATTCGTCCGGTCTATCGATGATAGTTTTTTTGTTGGCATCACCGGCCGGTAAAGGACCGGTCCGGTTCTGTTTCCTTTGAATCACTGGCCAGCCAATACAATGGCCGCTGTTTCGTTTCTTCAAAAATACGGCCGATGTATTCGCCTAATATGCCCAGAGCCATGAGGTTGACACTGCCGAAGATTGCCAGGAGAATCACTGTCGTGGACCAGCCCGGCACGGTAATGCCCGCAATGTGACAATAACAAACATATATAATCATCAGCAGCCCGGCAAAGGCTCCCAGGAATCCGATATAAAAGGTCAGACGAAGCGGTACCGTCGAGTTGGTAATGATGCCGTCCATAGCCAGATGAAGCATTTTCCGCAGGGAAAATTTCGACGTGCCCGCATGTCTGGCCGGTGCTTTGAATGACAGCGTCGTCTGCCGGAATCCCAGTCCTCCTACAATACCACGGATAAAACGGCTGTGTTCGCGGAAGCGCCGGAAGACGGAAAGGGCTTTCCGGTCCATGAGCCGGAAATCAGATCCTCCGGGAACGACGGGCGTCGCAGATATAGCATTCATGAGCTTATAATAGGCAGCGGACGTAACCCGTTTGAAAAGGCTGGCATTTTCCGTCGTTTCCCGTACGGTCTGGACGATATCATATCCTTCCTGCCACCGGGCTATCAGCGCAGGAATCAGGGCCGGTGGATGCTGCATGTCTCCATCCAGCGTGATGATGGCATCTCCGCTGGAAAGATCCATTCCACAGGTAAGTGCAATCTGATGACCGAAATTTCGTGCCAGCGAAACAGCCCGGACGTGAGGATCGGCAGCTGCCAGCCGGCTGATTTCCTTTTCGGTCCCATCGCGGGATCCATCGTTGACATATATCAGTTCATAATCCATTCCCACTTGTTTCATAACGGCCGTGACGGCATCATAAAAGCAGTTTATATTTTCTTCTTCATTGTACACAGGGGTAATGATCGATATCATAGAATCACCTTTCATCATTTCAGGGAATGAAGCTATCTGAAATCAGAGAATTCTTTTTCCTGTGCCCATAGTATAAGAATATTTCTTTAAGAAAATATAAACTGCGTTGTAAAAAAAGTTATATTGTTGCTGATTCTGCCCCTCGTTGCGTACCCGTTATCCGGTAACGCGCCGTTTCTCTGAATCAGCCCCTTTCCTGCCCGGTCTGTGGTTTTCAATAAAAAGGAACAGGATAGGAATAATCACAAGGGTAAATACGGTCGATGTAATCAGGCCGCCAATAACGACAACGGCCATGCTGGACCGTGTCTCTGAGCCGGCTGACATAGATAATGCCGTCGGCAGCATCCCCACAATCATCGTAAGAGTCGTCATGAAAATAGGACGAAGCCGGACCCGTCCGGCTTCGATGACGGCGCTGCGTACATCCATATGCTGCTCATGAATCAGCGTCAGTGTGTAATCCAGGAGCAGAGTCCCGTTTTTCGCCACCATGCCGTCCATGACCAGAATGCCAATCAATGAATAAAGATTGAGCGTATTATTCGTGAGGAACAGAAGGAACACAGAACCAATCAGGCCCAGAGGGAGAGAAAACATGCGGATAAACGGTGTTTTGATGGATTCATAGAGAATCGCCAGAATCATGAATATCAGGATGAGCGATAATCCCAGGGCTTCGCCCAGACTCCTGAATGCCGTCGTCATCTGATCTGCCTGTCCGGTAAACCGGTAGGTGATGCCCTGCAAGTCCATCGTCTGCAAATGGGCCGTTATGTCCTGAATGATATCGCTGAGCGGTCTGCCCTGCGGCACGGCTCCCAGGGTAATACTCCGCTCTTTGTCCGTACGGCGGATCGTGACCGGCCCTGTAGCCGATACAATCTGCGCCACGTCACTAACAAAGATGATATGACCATTGGCATTGAGCGGGATTCGTCTGAGATCGGATACGCCGAAAGAATCGGCGCCTTTCAGCCGCACGTAAATATCTGTATCGTTATTATCGTTTTTAGCATCGTTTGGCAATACTCCCGCTTTCTGCCCACTGATAGCATTGGAGAAATTTTTATTGAGATCATCCAGTGATGCTCCGTACTGTTTTAATTTCACCCGGTCCACCACAAGCCGGTATTCAGGCATACCATCTTCATACGAACTGCTGACCCCGTTGAGGCCGGCAATATCCGTCTGCATCCATGTTTCGATTTCTTTCGATTTCTGGAGCAGCCGTTCATTATCCTTGCCACGGAGTTCCAGCCGGAGATTCCCGGATCCGCCGCCATAGCCGCCGGATGTACCGGCTACGGAAGCCTGGTCTTCCCGGACCCGTACCGTACCATCCCACACATGGGCTGCGGCGAATTTACGTACCTCATTGGTCACATCCCAGATAGACCGGGAACGGTTGCGTCGGTCGTCCAGCGTCACTTTGATAGTCGCTTCATTCTGCCGCTTTCCTCCTACCATAGCCGTGTAATAAGTGACTTCCGGTACAGTCTTCAGATAATCTTCTATCTGCCGGGCGACGCCATTTGTTCTATCCAGGCTGGCATTTGCCGGCAGCTGGATGGATACGCGGAACCCGCTTTCATCCGTCTGCGGCATAAATTCCGACCCCACGGTACCGCTGACCAGGAGTCCCAGTGCCACTGCAAACAAAAACAGGATGGGCAGGACCAGTTTCCGCGGATGATCAATACTCCATGTAAGTATCTTCGTATATTCCTGGCGGGCCCGTTCCTCCATGCGGTCCATAAATTGCCACAAAGGCCGCTTCTTTACTTCTGCCCCTTTTTTAAACAGCCGGGATGCCAGCATAGGAGTCAGGGTGAAGGAAACAAAGAGGGAAAACAAGGTAGCAAATACGATAGTCAGGCCGAATTGTTTGAAGTACTGTCCTACCATATCCGTCATAAAAGCGATAGGCAGAAAAACGACTACGTCGCACAGCGTAATGGCAATGGCGGCCATGCCGATTTCCATACGGCCGTTGAGGGCTGCCGTCTCCGGCGGCTCTCCGTTTCTGATATGGCGGTGTATATTTTCCAGAATAACGATGGAGTCATCTACGAGGATGCCAATGCAAAGGGTCATCCCCATGAGAGACATCATATTAAAGGTAAAACCGGCCATATACATGGCAAAGAACGTAGAAATAAGAGACGTCGGTATGGCTACCATAACGGCCAGGGAAGACCGCCAGCCCCGCAGGAAAAAGAACAGGACCAGGCCGGTCGTACAGAGTCCTTCAATGAGTGTCTGCAATGTGTTATTCAGGGAATTGCGGATATAAGACGCTGATTCACTGGTTACAGTAAAGGTATATTCCGGATTGTCCTGCCTCAGCGTTTCCAATTTTTTATTGACATTATCTACTGTCGATACGACGTTGGCATCACTGTTTTTATATACTTCCATGACAATGGCGTCTTCACCATTTACACGGGCATAGCGGCTGACCCGCTGATCCTGCCGCTTAATGGAAGCGACGGCTGTCAGTGGGATCCGGGCGCCTTTGGCATTGGTGATTTCAATCTGCGATAATTCAGCCTCATTGGCATACTGCGCCTTCACCCGGACGTCCGTCGCTGTGCCGGATGAATAGACCGTCCCGGACGGCATGAGTAGATTTTCTGACTTTAACGCAGAAATCACTTCTGCCAGGGTCATGTCAAAATGAACCAGCTTGTTTTTGTCGATTTCAACGGCGATTTCTTTATCCCGTCCGCCATTGAGATTGATTTCCGATACACCGTCCGCCTGCTGGAGTACATCCTGAAAATCATTATATGCCTTGGTATATATGTCATCCAGTGGCCGGGACGACTGCACGGCAATATACATGACAGGAGTGGCATTGATATCCCGCTTAATGACGACCGGCTCTTCAATTCCTGTCGGGAAACTACCCCGTATGGCATTGATTTTCTTCGTCGCATCAATGGCCGCCGCATCAGCATTGGCAGAAAAATCCAGTTCCAGTGTAATCCGCGCCTGCCCGTATGAAGCCTGGGAAGTCATGTGTTTGAGATTGGCAACGGAAGACAGGGCATTTTCCGCCGGCTTGACAACCTGCTGTTCCACCGAGTCCGCATTGGCCCCCGGATAGGCGATGGAAACGGTTACATAGGGCGTATTCAGCGCCGGCAGTAATTCTACGCCGATTTTATAAAAACTGAACAGGCCGAGAACGACAAAAAATGCTACAATCATGGCAATACCGATGGGCCGCTGTATAGAAAATTTAGTCAGATTCATGGGTAACACCTCATATTAATCAACTGTAACGGCAGTACCATCTTTCAGACGTGCCAGATTAGTCGTCGCAATGACGTCTCCTTCGGAAAGTCCGTCTGTCACTTCTATATAGGAATCATTCATCAGTCCCGTCTGAACCGTGCGGATTTCAACGGTCTGGTCCGGTCTGATAACGTATGCACGGGACGTCCCGTTTTGTACATCCAGAGCTTCCTTGGGGACAAACAATGTATCTTTCCTCTGCAACACACTTATATTCATTTCAGCCAGCATCCCTCCACGGAGCAGGGCGTCAGGATTTTGCAGCGTAATACGTATGGCATAAGTCTTATCGGCATCATTCATAGCCGGACTGACATACGTAACGATTCCATCGTACGTCTTTGCCAACGAATCAATGGACACCGTAACAGGAGTTCCCATCTGCATAAAGGCGACATCTTCTTCTGACAAGGCACAATCGACATACATGCCACTCGTATCGGTGATGGTCAGCACTTTCGTATTGGCCGGTACAATCGTACCTGCTTCTGCATTCCGGTACGTTATGACACCCCTACGTGGGGCGCGCAGCGTCATGTCATCGATCTGCTGTGACAGGCTGTGTACGGCATAATCGGCTTTATCCTGTGCCGCATATTTTCCGGCAATACTGGCCGGGACAGATCCTACATTCTGGGAATTGAGATTGTCCAATACGGCCTGGGCATCGATAAAGGCCTGATATATCGTGTCCAGCTCGCGCTGGGATACAGCGCCTTCATCGCGCAGGACCTGATACCGGTTATAATTGATTTTGGCCATATCATAATCGACTTCGGCTTTTTTCAGATCGGCATAAAACTGGGATTCTGCCGCCCGTGAATCAGCCATCGCCTGCAACAGTGCCGCCTGTCCCTGCTGCAGGGAAAGAGTCGCATCGACGACGTCCTGCAGCAGCAGTACCTGGCCGGGCTCTACCGTATCACCCAGATTCACCCTGACTGCCGCTATTTTGCCAGCATATTTCGTCGTGATATCCACCTGGGATACAGGTACGGTCTTCCCCGACAGGGATATGGTACGATTCATGTCCTGCCTGGCCAATGTATACGACGCCACGGGAATCGGTCCGCTGCTTCCTTTTTCTTTTGTTATTTTCTGTGAATGGCTGACGCCGTATATGATGATGCAGGCTAATAGCAGGACCATTCCCATAGCCGTCAATTTATATGCACTGCCGTGAGGTCCCCGGAATGGATTGCAATAACGGTTCATTATATATCTCCTAATTTATTCTGAGTCTGGCAGGTCCGGATTACCGGAGCCATACCGGGTGGAATTGTGTTTTTAGTATAGAAGCCAAATGTAAACTATATGTAAACGAAATCAAAAAAGAAGTTAAAAGATATTCTTTCATTCCTGCTTTTCCCCCTGCCTGTGCGCTTTCTTCCATTGTTTGATGCGCTGCAGGCGGGTAGAAAATTCCGCTTCCTCTCCCTTTTGTCCCGGCCGGTAGTATTCCCTTCCTGCCAGTGTATCGGGAAGGCACTGCATGTCCGTCAGCTTTTCCTTCGTTTCATGGGCATACTGATATCCCTTCCCATATCCCAGGTCTTTCATAATCTTCGTTACCCCGTTTCGTATCACCAGCGGCACCGGTTCGGATAATGTCCGCAGTGCATCATGACGAGCCTGGCCATAGGCCGTATACAGCGCATTGGATTTGGGAGCCAGTGACATGTACACGACGGCTTCGGTCAGATGAACCGTACATTCCGGCATGCCGATAAAGTGACAGGCCTGATATGCAGCGATGGCAATAGTCAGCGCCCGCGGATCTGCCAGACCGATATCTTCACTGGCAAAACGTGTGACCCGGCGGGCCACATATAGTGGATCCTCGCCGGCTTCCAGCATGCGGGCCAGCCAGTAAACAGCCGCATCGGGATCGGAATTCCGCATAGACTTATGCAGCGCCGAAATGATATTATAATGCTCTTCCCCATTTTTATCATATAGAAGAGATTTCTGTGACGTACACTGCTCCAGTATATCGGGGCTCACTACCAGCGTACCGTCCTCCTTGCATTCACTGTTCAGGACAACCATTTCCAGTGTCGATAAGGCCGTACGGGCATCCCCGTTGGCAAAGACGGCAATCCGCGTCAATACGTCTTCACCTACAGATACGCGTTCCCTTCCCAATCCGCGGGGACTCTGGACAGCCCGCCGGAGGAGCTGTACCAGATCATCCGTTGTCAACGCTTTCAGGACAAATACCTTGCACCGTGAAAGGAGAGCGCTGTTGATTTCAAAAGAGGGGTTTTCCGTCGTCGCCCCAATCAGGATAATACTTCCTTTTTCTACAAAAGGAAGAAAGGCATCCTGCTGGGCTTTGTTGAACCGGTGGATTTCATCGACAAAAACGATGGTCCGTTGTCCGTACATCCTGTTTTTCTCCGCTTCTTCCATGACTTTGCGGATTTCCCGTATACCGCTGGTAACGGCGGAAAAATCAATAAATACCGACTTGGTATGGTGAGCTATGATCCGTGCCAGCGTCGTTTTGCCTACACCGGGCGGTCCCCAGAAAATCATAGAAGAAATACAATCTTTTTCAATCAGATTATACAGTACCTTCCCCTTTCCTATGAGGTGCTGCTGACCGACAAATTCATCCAGTGTTTCCGGCCGCATGCGGCTGGCCAGCGGTTGCGGCACATCCTGTGAAAAAAGCGATTCTTCACGCATTTCGTTTCCTCCTCCAACGCAAGATATACGTCTGGAATTTCTGTTAACAATATGGTACGCTTATAGTAGCATTATACCACGTCTATAGCGAATCGTATCTGTATTCCATCCCGAAAAAGAGGTGCATGTCTATGTTAACCCAGCGTCTGCGTACCCTATTACTGGCCGAAGCAAAAAAGCACGAAAGTTTCTATTTCTATGATGAACAGACCCTCGTGGAATCCATTCATCATCTGCAGCAGGCCTTTCCTCATGAACAGATTTTGTATTCCATCAAATGCAATCCCCATCGGGCAATCTTAAAGACCATATTCTCCAGTGACATCGATGCTGATGCTGCCAGTCTGGGAGAAGTGTATGCCGCAAGTGACTGTGGCGTACCATCCGACCACATCTATTACTCTGCCCCGGGCAAGAGCGATTATTGTCTGGAAAAAGCGCTGGGCCAGTGTATCCTCATCGCCGACAGTCTGAATGAAATACGCCGTATCAACGCACTGGCCGCCACAAAGAATATGAAAGTCCCCATCGGCGTCCGCATCAACCCCAATTTCTCCTATACGGACAAACAGGGACACAGCTCAAAATTCGGCATCGATGAAGATGCGTTTTTCTCTGCTCTGCCGGAATTAAAAAAATTATCTCATATCCTCATTATCGGGGTACACACCCACCTGCGCAGCCAGGAGCTGAACTGGAACACACTTTGCAGCTATTATAAAAATGTCTTCTCCCTGGCTTCACTCATTCAGGAAAAACTGAACAGCCCGTTATGCTTCCTCAACCTGGGCAGTGGCATCGGTATCCCCTATTGTCAGGACGAAGCAGATTGCGACATAGAATCTCTGGGACAGGAACTGGAAAAACTACGCGTCATTTATGAAGATACGTTTTCACAGGCCCGTATCCTGATTGAAAGCGGCCGCTATCTGGCGGGCCCCTGTGGCTGGTATGTCACCCATATCATCGATACGAAAGAATCTCACGGCAGCCATATCGCCATAGCAGCCAATACATTAAATGGTTTTCTCCGTCCCTGTCTGGAACACCTCGTCACCAGCATCAGTGAAACAGCACCAGCACGGGAACCCTTATTTTACCGCACCGGTTCGACTCCCTTCTACGTGCTGAACGACACGCAGGAAATGGAAAAAGTCACCATCTACGGCAATTTATGCACGGCAGCAGACATCATCGCCTCGGACGTGCTCCTGCCAAAACTATCGCCTGGGGACGTATTAGCTTTCCCTCACGCCGGAGCGTACAGTGCCGTACTCACGCCATTCCAGTTTTCCTCACAAGTTCCCCCGGAAATCCTGTTTCTCACAGCGTCCAAACCGTAAAGAGGTGTCCTGAATGTTTGAACTTACGGCCCTTACCGGCAAAACCTATTATATCGAAAGCCCCGCTAAAATCGGCGTCTGGTGCCCCGACGGTGTCCACGCCTGGTTTATCGACAGCGGGAATGACAAAGATGCGGGGCGAAAACTGCGTCAAATCTTGGAACAACAGGGCTGGCAGCTGCAGGGAATCCTCAATACCCACTCCAATGCGGACCACATCGGAGGCAATCAATATCTGCAGCGTCAGACGGGATGCCGCGTCTATGCCGGCGGACTGGAAAAGGCATTTACATCGTATCCCATTCTGGAACCAGCCTTTTTATATGGCGGCTATCCCATGAAAGATCTGAGACACAAATTTCTCATGGCAAAAGAAAGTCATGTCACCGATTTTTCCGACCCGTCCTTTCCCCAGGATATAGAAATCATTCCCCTGCCCGGCCATTTCTTCCATATGGTTGGATTCCGTACACCCGATAATGTCATATTTCTCGCAGACTGCCTGAACAGCCGGGCGATTCTCGATAAGTATGCCCTGGGATATATCTACGACGTTCAGGCTTATCTCGATACACTGGACAAAGTAGAAACGATGGAAGCAGACTGGTTTGTACCGGCTCATGCTGAAGCCGTGCAGAATATCCGCCCGCTCGTGCAGTACAACCGGCAGAAGGTGCAGGAAATCGCCGATCTGATTCTCCAACTCTGCCAGGCCCCCCTGAGCTGGGATGACATATTGCAGTCCGTATTTGACTATTATCATCTCACACTCACAGTGGAACAATACGTCCTCATCGGAAACACCATCCATTCCTTTCTTTCCTGGCTCCGCGATACGGACAGAGTGACCATTCTCATCAAAGCAAACCGCCTGCTCTGGCAGGCCGTATAACCAGGGAATCGTGAAAAATCATCGGGAAAATAAAACAGAAGCCGCAGCAAAATAGCTCTAACGCTCAATTTGTTGCGGCTTTTGTTTATACATTACCTATACATTATTTATACATTATCTATATTCCGACTCAGAACAATCCTACTTCCTCGTACTCGTCAATCCTTGCCATGCTTTCTGGATGCCCTTCTTCAAAGAAAGCCGTCGTTTTTCTGATAAATAACTAAGGCAGCCCGGGAACAGAGCCATATAGTACGCAATAGCTTTTGCAGTGCTTCGTGGACCTTCTGGCCATCTTCCTATCCTATTTCACCACACAATACGGGGCTTTTCCGAAATGGCTCGTAAGCTTGCTTAAATACGGAGCCGTAACAGAATGTATCATTCTCATATCTGTTTTCCCTCTGCTACTTTCCATGTTTAGATAGCGCCTATATGTATATTACATAAAAATTGAAATGAAAACCTTAGGGATGTTCATACATGACTACAAAAAAATTATCAGGTACTTTTTTCTTTCACATCCCGACTGGCAATAATATCTACTCCTGAATTTAAAATATTATGAACAATAACATCTCCCATTTTCACTGGGGCTTTAATCTGCACCCCCTGAAGGACCTTTACACAATCAAAAATCAGCCTTTTAGGAAGAGTGGACTGTGATACAACGGGAAGCAATGGCAACATGCCTCCTTGAATCCGAACCGTAGTTGTTAACATACGCTGCGGGTTTATGATTTCCTGGCGGGCATATACTTCTCCACGGGGGCATGTATTTCCTGATATAGTTATAATAGTATCTGCATTCAATGTAACGTGAATTTTGCACCCCATGGGACAGTTAATGCAATTAAGATATTTTTCCTCTGTACTCATCATAGTCCCTCCCTGATGGAAACAGTCCAGTCCTCATAACGACTCTTCATGTTCCCGGAATTGACACTGACAGATATCATCTCACTTGGCCGGACTGCAGGCATATGTTTTTCTGATAATACCTCTTCAGAATTTCTCACGGTAATCTGTACATGTTTCATCGGTCTGCGTACACGTATAAATAATGTAATAATTTCATTATTCTTTTGTATGCAAATATGCTGTGGCACACAAGTACCAATGTCATTATCTGTTCTTATTTTTAAATCAGCCAGTCCACCTGTTACCCTACCCTGAGCTTTTAGCGCAGCATATTTACCGGCAATTTCAGCTTCTTCAGAAACAAAATCTACCATGTCGTGTACATGAACGACATTGCCCGCCGCAAATATTCCAGGAATATCCGTTTCCCGGTGTTGATTGACAATAGGTCCATGTGTTATAGGGTCTAATGTAATCCCGGCCTCACTCGATAATTCATTTTCAGGGATTAATCCGACCGATAACAACACCGTATCACATGCTATGTCAAATTCTGTTCCTGGAATCGGTTTCTTATATGCATCTACTTTTGCACACGTAATACCCGTAACACGGTCTTTTCCGTGAATCGCAACGATGGTATGGGATAGATATAGCGGGATATTATAATCATATAGGCATTGAACCATATTTCTAGTCAATCCATTAGAATACGGACATATCTCCACTACTGCCTGAACACGACAGCCTTCCAAAGTCATACGCCGTGCCATAATCAGTCCAATATCACCACTTCCAAGAATAACTATATTTTTCCCCGGTATGTATCCCTCCATATTGACCATACGTTGTGCCGCTCCAGCAGTATAAATTCCAGCTGGTCGATAACCAGGTGTCTGGATTGCCCCCCGGGTTCTTTCACGGCATCCCATAGCCAAAACAATAGTCCTTCCTTGCATATGGAATATTCCATTGTGTGGATTGACTGCAGTCACAATTTTATCGGCATTAATTTTTAATACCATCGTATCACACGAAATCTCTATTTCCTTTTTTTCTTTAATTAGCTCATAACATCGCTGTGCATATCCCGGACCAGTCAGTTCTTCATGAAAATGGTGGATTCCAAATCCATTATGGATACATTGTTGTAAAATTCCACCAACTTCCCAATCACGTTCCAGAATTAATATTTCTTTTGCTCCGTTTTTCCAGGCACTATAGGCAGCGGTTAATCCTGCCGGTCCACCGCCAATAATGACAACATCATATATTTGTTTAATCATCACATATCACCTTCTTTGTACTTTTCTTTTCAAAGTACATATATGAATGGCACATTTCTTTACGAACTTCCGGAATGGGAATATGCAGCTCACGGGATAATATTTGTATAATCCTGGGACCACAAAAACCTCCCTGACACCGGCCCATGCCGGCTCGAGTTCTTCGTTTTACGCCATCAACAGTCCGGGCTCCTACCGGTCGATGTATAGCATCGATAATTTCACCTTCCGTAACGGTTTCGCAACGGCATATGACCCGCCCAAATGACGGATTTTCTTTAATTAAATTCTGTTGCTCATCATAATCCAGATTTTTAAAATAGATATGCCGTGGTCTTCCAGCTTTCCATGTAGTATTATATTCTGGCTTTAATTTATCAATAATTTTTTTAACCAGAAACTGCGCAATAGCTGGTGCTGCTGTAAGTCCCGGCGACTGAATTCCCGCTGCATGAAACAGTCCGTTAACTTTCAATGATGGCCCCAAAATAAAATCATTTGTATCGGAAACAGCACGTATACCAGCAAACTCCGTTATAGCTTGGGTAAGAGGAATGCAGGGTACTATAGTCTGGGCCTTCTCAATAATTTCATTCATACCTTCATTGGTAAACGCCGTATTATCCTTATCATCCATATTTTGTGCATTAGGCCCTATAAATACGTTCCCATGAATAGTAGGAGCCACCATAATGCCTTTTCCCATTTTGTCAGGCGTAGGGAATACGGGAATTGAAACAAGAGCATTTTGCACCTTTTGATCAAATAAAATATATTCACCTTTACGTGGAAAAATTCTAAAGGTATCGTCACCAGCCAATGAACTAATATCATCCGCATGAACACCAGCTGCATTCACAACGCATGCCGTTTCAATATTCCCTTTATTAGTATGTACCATCCGTATCGTACCGCTATCTACATCAAAACCTGTAACTCTGCACTCCCGTATAATTTCTGCTCCGTTTAAAACAGCATTTTCTGCGAAAGCAAGACAGAGATCAAAGGGCCAACATATACCTGCCGTCGGTGCCCAAAGGGCTCCCAGTACCTCAGAGCTTAAATTGGGTTGTGATTGATGAACAGCTTTACCATCCCAAATATCTAAGCTGGGAACGCCATTACGCTCCCCTCTCCGTTTTAAATCATAAAGAATCTTCAATTGCTCATCATTGGTAGCAACTACCAATGATCCGGTCCACTTGATTTCCAAATGCAGTTCTTCTTTGAGTTTATGATACAAAGCATTACCAGCTACATTCATCTGTGCTTTTAAGGAACCTGGCAACGCATCATATCCAGCATGTAAAATCGCACTATTTGCTTTTGTCGTGCCAGTTGCCAGATCAGGTTCCTGTTCAACAAGAATTATACGTAGTTTATACTTTGCTAACTCATATAATACTGCCGCACCAGTAATACCCCCGCCAATAATGACTACATCTGCTTTTTTTGTCATACTCATGACCTCGCTATTTTTAATCGCTCTTATCTTCGGAAAATAATTTCATTATTATTTTTTCAAAATTTCTTATTATGAGTCGGTGATACCCTATATTATGACAAAGTCCCATCAGGTACGCACGATTCATGAAGAAAGCCATACGCCATAAACGACGTATGGCTTCCCAGAAGCACTATAATTTATCCGCTGTCTCTACCGTTTTCCAGCCATATAGCGCCGTTTTAAGATGAGGGCACAAGCCACACTGATAAGAGCAACAACGGTAGAATAAATCCCTACATAAATGGTATCACCATTACCATAACTAATGAGATACGTACAAACAGCAGGCACAATACCCGCAACGATAAAGCTGGGAACATGGTATACAAAGGAAATACCTGAATACCGTACTTCTGTTTCAAAATAGGAGGACCAAAGCGATCCTAATACAGCCCAGATAAGATTATAGGCAATACTCCAGCCAATCACGATTCCAATCATAGTAATGAGGAGATCGCCATGACTCCATTCAATAACTTTCAGAGTAGGAATACTGAGAAATGCCGATGCCAGTCCACCAATGACAAATGTAGTGGTAGTACCAAACCGTTGTGCACACCAACCACCAAACAGCGTAAATGGTATTTTAAAAATACAGGCTATAATAGTAATCAAATACGTTTCATACAAGGGCATACCCAACCAGCCAATACAATAAGACAAAATCCAGACAATAAATATATTATAAAAAGTTCCATCTACCCAGCGGGTACCACAGCCAAGCAATAAGGTTTTCCAATATCCTTTAACCATTGGAATAAATCCCACTTTTTGTTTTTTCCCTTCTCTTTCCTGTTCTTCTAATTTAGCCTGAGCCTTTTTAAAATCCTCTGTTTCCATCATATGCCCTTTTAACAAAACGGCAATAATAGTAAGGATAATCGCTGCCAGGAAAGAAATTCTCCAACCCCAACTGAAAAAGGCTGATTCATCTAAAAACCAGGTCGGCACTAATAAAAAAATAGAAGACAGTCCTAATCCGATAGGCAGTCCTATCTGAGGAATGCAGGCATAAAAATTACGCCTGTTTTCCGGAACATTTTCATATGCTAAAAGGATCGCACCACCCCAGGTTCCACCGCGACCAAAACATTGCGCCAGGCGCATGATTTGCAAAACGATGACAATCCAAACACCAGCCGTTGCCGCCGGTGGTAAAAAGCCTATGATAGACGTTGAAATTCCCATCATCATCAAAGAAACGTACATGGTAAACTTACGTCCTCTTTTATCACCGACTTGTCCGAAAAACACGGCCCCAAAAGGTCCTGCTATGTACCCGATAGCAAATGACATATAGGACATAATGAGTGCTGTAATTTCATCACCCGTAACGGAAAAGAATACTTTATTAAATACCGTACCTGCCGCCGTACCATAAAGAAGGAAACAATACCATTGTACAGCACTTTCATACAATGTAACGCCAGCAATTTTTCGTAAACTTCTCTGTGCCTTGATCTGCTCACCCATAACGCCACTCCCCTTATATTTCTCCCTTATAGTATTTGAACGGATACGGTCCAGAATAATCAGCTCCGGCAGGA
The DNA here is from genome assembly GCF_002391155.1 of Megasphaera sp. UBA4382. NCBI lineage: Bacteria > Bacillati > Bacillota > Negativicutes > Veillonellales > Veillonellaceae > Megasphaera > Megasphaera sp. UBA4382. The sequence goes on from NZ_DGRS01000082.1 coordinate 47,763, forward strand.
ATCGTCATGACATACGTATTTATCCGGCTGCCTTGAAGATTATGAATCAAATATCCCGGATTTCCAAGAAAGAACCGGTCTCCTCCACCTTTGAAATCATTTTCTTTCTCTTGTTGTGTCACATATGGGTCTGATTTCGTCCGGAAATCTACTTCAATTGGCATAGAAATAGAAGGACAAGTAACACATGTAATACCACGCCATACAGTGACAATACCTACATGCATATGGCCACAACAAAGACGGACATTAGAATGGAGATGTAAAATTTCAGAAAGTTTGTCTGCTCCTTCAAATCCTTCATCCATAGCCGGTAGTCCTGTTTTAAATGGAACATGATGCGTGAAAACTAAGGTAGGTTTATCTGGATATTCTACAATTTTCTTTTCCAGCCAATCTGCAACTTCTTTACTTAATCCTCCCGAATGACAATCGGGTTTCGTCGTATCAATAACAATGACACGTATGGGCCTGTCATCAATAGTATAACAAATGAATGGACGGATATCTTCTTTTACGGGTACTTCTTTATCAAACATATCTAAATAATAAGCCCGCTTGTCATGATTACCAGGAACAATATAACAAGGCCGTGGAAGACTTCTAAGGCCTTCTCTCATTATTTCGTATCCTTTTCTAGTTCCTCCCTCCGATAAGTCTCCCGTTGCAACGAAAAAGTCAGGAAGTTCGTATTCTTTAAGACTGTCAAAATAATCAATCGTCTGCTTCATTGCCTTATTGGTATCAGCCTTATAAAAGGAAAGTTTGCCATCTCCCCGTAAATGAAAGTCCGATATCTGGAAAATTTTCATACTACTGTCACACTCCTTGGTTTTTTTTACAAATCTTACACTGCAATACAATGAAAAAAGTATTTCATACGCTGTTCATAGTCTCATTATAAGTTCGCTAGAAATTTATTTCAATATTTTATTTACTTTTTTTCATTTTTGATATAAGAATCTATCTAATCATTCATTTATGTATTTTTATGAAAAAATTTTCCTAATTATCTTGCATGTTTTGAACAAAATTTCTAATTTATCTTGCTTTTTATCATTTCATTAGCGATAATAAAATAAAGTAGCATAATTTGCATTGTTTCATCAAAAAGGATAAGGTGAAGGCTATGATAATGAAAAAAGACCGCTTGGCAATTACTGCTGCTAAATTATATTATCAATCTGACTATAGTCAAACTGATATTGCCAAAGAATTAAATTTATCCCGCCCTTCGGTATCCCGATTGCTGCATTATGCTAAAACTCATGGTTTTGTTCGAATAGAAATCTACGACCCCATCGAAGACAGGGGCGAACTATCTCAAAAAATAGCAGCAAAATTTAATTTAAAGCACGTATGTATTGCCAATTCCCCCATTGACGATGAAGAAGAAATTAAAAATTACATTGGTAAAGAAGCCGCTGAATATCTAAATAAAATCATTCATGATGGTGACATAATTGGCGTCGGTTGGGGTACTACGATGCGCAGCGTATCTCACTATTTGAAACCTAAACCACTATTAGGTGCCCAAATAGTTCAATTAGAAGGCGCCATTACACTTTCAGTGTGTGAAACATATGCCAATGAAATTTTAAACAATTTTTCTAAAAACTATGAAACAATTGCCCAATACTTACCTTTACCTGTTATTTTTGATTCTAAAAAAGTAAAAGAGATGGTTTACAAGGATCGTCATATCAACCGGGTCTTAAATTTAGGAAATCATGCTAACATTGCCCTTTTCAGTGTTGGCACCACTCGTGATAAAGCACTCTTTTTCCGTTTAGGATATGCTAATACAGACGAACAGGCTTTTCTAAAGAAGCACTCTGTCGGCGATATTTGTTCCCGTTTTATTGATGAAAATGGAAACATCGCTTGTCCTGAATTTAATGACCGGACAGTCGGCATTGATTTAGAGTATCTCCACAATAAAGAATACAGCATTCTGATTGCCGGTGGTGCTGCCAAAGTTCGTTCCATTCTGGCAGCTATAAAGGGTGGGTACACCAATGTGTTAATTACCGATCAATTTACTGCAAAACGTCTCTTAGAAAATACTTGACTCTTTTACAAATCTCATGGATAATGTTCCATATCGTCCGAACAAAAAGACAGTGAAAAGAGAGTATGCCTCTCATTCCACTGTCTTTTTACCTATACGCATCCGGATTCATTCGAAGAATCTTGCAAAACATTAATATACCATCTTCATCCCTATGTATCTCGTCATCAAAAGGCATAGAAGATATCGGAAAATAGCCCTGTAGGTATATGCTAAATCCCATCAGTTTTTTCAAATCATTTGATAAATCCAGGTGAGTTTTATCAAATCTTTTATAAAATTCTCGATAAATTTCACTTAATTTCCATTTTATTTCATTTATTTACTGATTTAAATGAAATTTCAATCAACATTTCACTTATTTTTTATAAAATAACCATCGTTTTTATAAATCATTCTTCGTAATTTATAAAAACAGACCTCCTGACGAGTTTTTATCCATATCAGGAGGTCCAATGTAATCAATAGGCTATCTTTTATTTACGTTTCTGCTTCCAGGACTTTGTCAATCCATTGGGCAAACATGCGGCTTACGGTAAGGCGTACATTATCATAGGCATGTTCTGTCGGCAGTGTATCATAATCCTGGATAGCCGTTGTCTGATGCTGGCTGAGCTGATTCCAAAGAGGTTCAATCATCGTTTTGGCCGGTGCTACATCATCCTGACTGGCTCCGATAAAATAGAGGTTCCGGTCTTTGATATCTTCAAAAGCCTGGGAGATGCCGTATCCCTGCTGGCAGCAGTATACGACGTTCCGGTACAAGGCTTCCGGTGATTCAATATGAAGAACGTAAAGGCTGGAGTCGATGAGTTCGTGCATAGCCGCGTCCAGACCATGAGCAGGCCAGTACGGCAGGTCATACGGTGACATGACGGCCGTCCCTTTCAGCCAGGGAAGGCGCCGTGTGACATTGATGGAAACGAAACCGCCCATGCTGTGACCGATGAAGAAGATGTTGTCTTTATCGATGTGGTATTGGGCTGCGTTTTTTTTGTCATGAGCCCATTCGGCCACGCAAACGGCATCGTCGATAGCACCAGAAAAGGTATAATTCCCCTGACTCCCCCAGTTGCCACGGTAAGAAAAACTGATGACTACCAGACCGGTACGACGCAGGTTCTGGGCAATGTCAAAAGTTGAAGCAAAACCGGGAAAGCCATGGCAGATAATGACACAGGGATAAGTCTGGTCCCTGGCTCCACCGGGAATCAGAGCCGTGCCATATACCTGGCAGCCATGACTGGAAAAAGTCAGCGATTCCAGTGATGCCGGCCGTTCCTGAGGACAACAAAGAGGGTCTTTTTCTATATTTTCAATCTGTAACGCCATATCAATCTCTCCTTCGTCCGTTTTACTGATTTTTCGAAATCATAGGATAGGGATCGCCGCCTTTGGATTTTACAATGACGGTGCCAACGATGAAACCAATAACAGCCGGCAGAACCCAGGCAAAGCCTTCCGCTGCAAAGGGAATGTGATTATACAGCTGGATGAGTGAGTCGAGGGGAAGATTGGTAATACCACTCTTATTGAGCTGCATCAGCCCTTCAAACAAACCGATAATGGTTGCCATGGCGATGGTCCCTTTCCAGGCACCATGATTAGGAACGTATTTGCAGAATACGCCAAGAAGCATAAGGGCGATAGAAACGGGATAAATAGCAATAAAAATCCAGAATGTATAACGGATGATCCCCTGTACGCCAATGCAGGCTTCAGCAAGGCCGAAGAGGCACACAAATACCATCATGTATTTGAAAGGAATCTTACCATCTGATAAGTCAACGGTCAGATTGGCAATAGTCGAACCGACGCCAATGGTCGTCGTCAGGCAGGCCAGGAAAATACCAATGCCGAGCACAACATTACCGGTAGCACCGGTCAGCGCATGGACGAGGCCATTGAGAAGAGCTGTCTGATCCATTTTGCCATCAAACATACTGGATCCGGTAGCACCGAGGTACAACAGGCCGCCATAAACGATGAGAAGTCCCAGGAAGGCGACAACGGCAGCTTTCAGTGTCATTTTATGCCGTGCTGACGGGTCGGTATATCCTTTGGCTTTGATGGAAGCGACGAACATGCCGGCAATGGCAATGCCGACGGCAACGTCACCAGTCTGATAGCCCTGCAGGAAAGAATAGGAGAATACGTTATCTACCTGCGGCGCAATCGGTGTTCCCAGCGGTTCGAAAACAGCCAGGGCGATCATGACGACCAGGCAGATGAGCAGGAACGGTGTCAGATATTTTCCGACGATATCGACGATTTTGGATGGACGGAAGGTAAGCGCCAGGACGATGACAAAATATCCTGCCAGAAGAGCAATACGGACGGCGTCATTTCCCTGCAGTCCCGGCAATACGCTGAGCAGGCCGCTTTCAATGCCAACGCCTGCCTGCCGGGGCACGCCACAGGTGAGGATAAAGATAATCCACATGACCATGTAGCTTTTCGTAAACCATTTGGCTACAGGTGCACAAATAGCCTGGACGTTACCGCCCATATTATCGACAGCAATAATCGTAGCAATAGGAAATAAAATAGCTGAAATAGCAAGGCCGATAATAGCGATTTCCCAGGAACTCCCTGACATGAGCCCGATAAGAGGCGGAAATACCAGATTGCCCGCACCGAAGAATACGGCAAACATGGCAAAGCCAATAATCAGGGCATTTGCGTTTGCATTTTTTGACATAGGTAACATCTCCTTAAAATAGGTGAATGTATATTCACAATATACATTTGTCTTTCATTATATCTCGTTATGAGACATCTGACAATACACCACTTCCATGTCTTATAGATTAAAATATTATTAAAATTTCAGCTTATAGATAAAAAGTCCCCTCTGCCTTACACACATGATGAAAAATAAATAAACTTGACATATCAGTAACATTCCATTTGTGCATGGTTCTATTATGCTAAGAAATATGGTAATATAGTGTCATAAGAGAGGTGACGTAAGGCTATGGATCTATTTCAATTAACCTACTTTGTCGAAGTAGCCCAGAAAAAAAGTTTTACCAAAGCTTCAAAATCACTGCATATCAGCCAGCCTTCCATCAGTAAAGGCATCAAGGCACTGGAAGACCATTGGAATGTCAAGTTATTTAACCGGAACGGCAAACGCGTCGAACTGACGGAAACGGGCGCCTGGCTGTTACCGCGTATTGAGTCGCTCATAAAAGACTTTTCCCAATTGAATGAACAGATGGAATCGCCCCAGCTCCTCAATTCCGGACAGCTGACGGTCGGGATCCCCCCCATGATTGGCTCGTCTTTCATCACGTCATTTATCCGGCATTTCATCTCCGATTATCCCCAAATTGAATTAGAACTGCTGGAAGTCGGCTCCAATGACATTATTTCATCGATTGACGAAGGACTTATCCAGGTCGGGTTTGTTGCGCTACCCGTGGCAACGGAAATGACCTACGATTTCTTTATCTTCAACGAAGAGCACCTGGAAGTTGTCCTCTGGCCGGAACATCCCCTTGCCAAAAATAAAGTCATTACCCTGGAAGAGATAAAAGACGAACCGCTGGTATATTATCCCAAATCCTTCTCTCTCAATCCGTTCATCAAGACATTTTATCAGAAAATCATGGCCCATCCCCGGATTGTCTGCCAGAGCAGCAACTGGGATTTCCAGGCCGAAATCGTACGCACCCAGCTGGGCATTGCACTCCTGCCTCACACGATCTGTCAGCGTCTGGATGACGAAAAACTCGTTCACATTCCCCTTGTAGAGCCACAGATTCCCTGGACACTGGCCATGGTATGGAAAAGCAAGGGATTCCTGCCTCATCCGGCCCGTACATGGGTACAATCATTCAAAAATTTTTACAGCGATTCCCACAAAACAGCAGAAAAAAATACATCTGCCCTGTAACGTTCCGGGCAGATACATCACCACAAAGGACCGATAGAAATGGATACATCCGATTTGACAGAAAATGATTTCAAGCAGATTTTTTTCCAGCAGCCAGTTTCTGGAACCTTCCGTGTACTTGCCGTTTCCTGCAGCGGCCTGAACTATCTGCAGGCATTGAAGCGTACCTTCGCCGATAGCCAGCTGGACCAGCCATGCCGGCAGAAGGCCGCTCATGACTGGCTCACGCTGGAACCCCGTCTGTACCGGTACACCTGCCAGAACACGCCGCTGAACATTTACGATGCCGGATATAAAGAAGAAATGAAAGCGTATATCCGTCTCCGCGCCATCTGGCTCGATGCTGCAGACTGCACGTTCATGCACCATCGTCACGTCATGTTGATGGACCTGCTGCGCCTGTGTCATAACGATATCTGTCAGTGCCTGCCCACAAGGGATATCATGGCCGATGAACTGGAAAAACAATTATTCCATGAGTATCTGCTGTATGACATGGGGCTGGAAAACACCCGTTTCGTCGGCAGGGAAGCCGTATCGAACGGATATCATGAATGCGACTTCACACTGGAAATCGAAGATATTATGAAAGAACCGCATCAGGCCATTCCCCGGACACGGTTCCGTTACCTGAAGCGCAGCCTGTCGGAAAGCCGCATGGCCCGATGCTGTGCCCAATGGCTGTATGAACACCGCCAGAATCTGCGGCGGAATCACTGGATTGTCGATGAAACAGCCATTGAAAAATCCTATGACAGTGGTGATAATCCTGAAATAACCGATGCTATACTGCATGAACTGGAACAGGTCTACTGCAATATATAAAGAAAATAGGATTGTAGTATGCTTTCGTTAAAGAAGTGGTTTTTCCCACGATAAACAAACAGAGGCTGCACTAAAATGATTGCTAAAGACATTTTAGTGCAGCCTCTGTTTAATTGGCAACTCGCCCCATGGTGATATTTCCTGCAAACCTTATTTTTACATAACCCGTTTTGCCCCTACATAGCGGCTGGACCAATAGCGGCTGTCCAGGCTGTCAATACTGACCCCGGAATTGGAGGCGTTGATAAACTGGTTATTTCCGATATAAATCCCTACATGGGAAACACCGGGCAGATAAGTCGTGAAAAATACGAGGTCCCCCGGCTGCAAATACGAACGGGATACATCGTACCCAACGTTGTATTGTTCGTCAGCCATGCGGGGCAGATCGATTCCTACGGCCGAATAGACATACCGGGTAAAACCGGAGCAGTCAAATCCGGACGGATCATTTCCGCCAAACACATAGGGTACGCCAATATACTGGTTGGCAATGCCCATAAGGCGCTGAGCCCTATCTGCCACCATAGTAGATCCGCCATATCCCCCGTTACCAAAGCGGCGCAGCGGACCGGAAGGAAGGAATTTCCCAGTCAGTTCATAAAACGTAGCCTGGCCGGCTACGCCATCTACTTCCAATCCATGACTGGCCTGGAAATTGCGGACGGCATTTTCCGTTCCGACGCCAAACACGCCGTCTACATCGACATCATATCCATTATTGGCCAGCGCCTGCTGCAGTAACACAATAGCGTTGGACGCCGTTGCCGGTTCTAAAGAGGCAGCAGGCTTATTATCTGCCGGTGCTGCTGGAGCCGTATCAGTCCGGAACCGGTCTGCCATGGAAAAGGTTGTCTGTCCGGCAGGCATAGGCTGGCCCATCAGTGCTTCGTAAGTAGCCGGGCCAATGACACCGTCGGCATTCAGACCATTACTGCTTTGAAAAGACCGGACAGCCGCATCGGTTCCTTTGCCGAATACGCCATCCACATCAACACTGTAGCCCCGATCAGCCAGCGCCTGCTGGATATCCTGCAGCTGGGAAGGCTGCACCGGTGCTGCTTCTGGGTCCGGTGCGTCTTTCTGCACAAAATGACTGCTCATATTATCCGGCATAGCCGATCCCATCAGGGCTGCATAGGTCGCTGCGCCGAGAATGCCATCAGCCGTCAGGCCATGATCCCGTTGAAACTCCCGGATTGCCTCCGTCGTTCCAGTCCCGTAGTCCCCATCAACGGTCAGTGAATAGCCGTCAGCGGCCAGTTGCTGTTGTACTGCCAGAACCTGGCTGCCCCTGTCGCCAGGATGGAACGTGGCTCCGGCAAAAGATGTAGAAACGAAAATCATGCAGCAGGCAAGACCTGCAATTTTTTTTATGTCTGCCATTGTATCCCCTTTCTGGTATTTCTGCCAATCATCTGCAGCTCGTATTTCCAGCTCTTAAGACGTACTGCTAATCTTTATGGCGTATGAAACAAGCTATCCGCCAAGGCCTGCTCGTTGGATAGCTTGAATTTGTGCATTGATTATAAATCCGCTATATATTATAGCATAATATGAGACTATGTGTCAAAAACAGGACTACTAACGAAGTGTACCTGACTTCGTCGGTAGTCCTGTTCATTTGCGTCATCATTTACGATAAATCAGAATTTTCCTGCTTTGGCAGCACCTTCTACGGCGACAGCTACGGCTACGGATGCGCCAACCATGGGGTTGTTGCCCATGCCGAGGAAGCCCATCATTTCTACGTGAGCCGGTACGGACGAAGAGCCAGCGAACTGGGCATCGCTGTGCATACGGCCCATCGTATCGGTCATGCCGTAAGAAGCTGGGCCGGCAGCCATGTTATCCGGATGGAGTGTACGGCCTGTGCCACCGCCAGATGCAACGGAGAAGTATTTCTTGCCCATTTCGATGCATTCTTTCTTATACGTACCTGCAACGGGATGCTGGAAGCGGGTCGGGTTTGTCGAGTTCCCCGTGATAGAAACATCAACGCCTTCATGATGCATGATAGCCACGCCTTCACGTACGTCATCGGCACCGAAGCAGCGGACAGCAGAACGTTCGCCTTTGGAATAGGAAATTTCCCGGACAATGTGCAGTTCTCCCGTTTTATAGTCAAACTGGGTCTGTACATAAGTAAATCCGTTGATACGGGAAATAATCTGGGCCGCGTCTTTACCCAGGCCGTTCAGGATAACGCGAAGTGGCACTTTGCGCGCTTTATTGGCATTGCGGACAATACCGATAGCTCCTTCAGCGGCGGCAAAAGATTCATGGCCGGCCAGGAAGCAGAAGCACTGTGTGCTGTCCTGAAGCAGCATAGATGCCAGATTACCATGGCCCCGCCCTACTTTGCGGTCTTCGGCGACGGATCCGGGAATGCAGAAAGCCTGCAGGCCGATGCCGATGGCTTTAGCCGCATCAACAGCCGTACGGCAATTCTTCCTGATGGCAATGGCCGCCCCTACGGTATATGCCCAGCCGGCATTTTCAAAGGCGATGGGCTGGATTTCCTTGACGGTCTGATACGGATCAATGCCGGCATTCTGGCAGATATCACGGCATTCTTCTACGCTTTTAATGCCGTATTCTTTCAGCACGCCGAGGATTTTATCTATTCTTCTGTCATAACTTTCGAATAATTCCATCTGTGGGTTCCTCCTATTGCTGTCTCGGATCAATATACGAAGCGGCTTCTTCAAAACGGCCATAATGACCTTTTGCATCTTCCATGGCTTTAGCTGGTTCTACGCCCTTTTTAATGGCGTCCATCATTTTGCCAAGGTGGATAAATTCGTATCCGATAACCTGATTTTCTTCATCCAGGGCCATACGGGTGACATATCCTTCGGTCATTTCCAGATAACGTGCCCCTTTTGCTTTTGTGCCAAACATAGTCCCGGTCTGGCTGCGCATACCTTTTCCCAGATCATCCAGGCTGGCGCCGATAGGCAATCCGCCTTCAGAAAAAGCCGTCTGGCTGCGGCCATACACGATCTGGAGGAACAACTGGCGCATGGCAACGTTGATAGCATCGCAGACCAGATCCGTATTGAGCGCTTCCAAAAGAGTCTTTCCCGGCAGTATTTCCGATGCCATGGCGGCAGAATGGGTCATGCCGGAACAGCCAATCGTTTCTACGAGAGCTTCTTCAATGATACCGTCTTTGACATTGAGGGTCAGCTTGCAGGCTCCCTGTTGGGGAGCGCACCAGCCTACACCATGAGTAAGACCGCTGATATCCTTAATTTCTTTGACCTGTACCCATTCGCCTTCTTCGGGAATCGGGGCCGGTCCATGATATGCACCTTTAGTAACGGGGCACATATTCTTGACTTCTGTTGAATATATCATGTTATTCATCCTTTCTAATCTTTCAGTGCTTCAAACATGCCGCGGAACGTATTGCCATACATACTTCCCTTACGCCATAAGAACGTAAAGGAATGTTCGGCTGTAAAATTGCGGATATGAATCTTACGAAGCGTACCTGCGGCTAATTCATCACGCACCGATTTTTCATAGGAAAACGAGAATCCCGCATTGCAGTGTACCAACGCCTTGATGGTCTGAGGACTGCCAATTTCCGCCCGGTATGGAAAATCTTCCAGTGACAGGCTGTATTCGGCCAGAGTCCGTTCCAAAAGATCCCGTGAGCCGGATCCCCGTTCACGGACGCAAAGGCGTTTTAGCAAGAGATCGGTCAGCTCTACTTCATCGGGAACATCGAATTCCGGACCGCATACGGCAATGAGCGGTTCTTTAGAAAACAGCATAGTTTCGTATTGTTTCTGTTCAAAAAATCCTTCGACGATGGCAAAGTCGATTTTACCATCATTAATTTCCTGCAATAACTGTTCTGTATCAGCGATTTCCAACCGCAAAAGGACTTCCTGATTTTCCCTCAGATACTGTGCCAGTTTATCCACAATCATAAACTCGCCTATTGTATGGGTCGCACCAAAGGAAACGATTTTCGTACTGCGTCTGAGTTCCTGCAGTTTTTCCTTCAGGATGAGATCATCATGCCGGATAGTAGCTGCTGCATCCAGAAGGATATGTCCGGCCTGTGTCAGAATGAGGTGCTTGCCCGTATAATCGAATAATTTGGCATGGTACTCATTTTCCAGGTAGCGGATGTGCTGTGAGACAGCCGGCTGTGTGATATGCAGCTCTGCTGCAGCCTTGGTATAGTTCATATGGCGGCAGACACACAAAAACGTATGAATACGAAAATCTAGCATGAGGCGGCTCCTCTCTCAATTAGAAATATAATACGTATCAATAATTTAAGCGTAATCCTCATGAACATTCTACGGTATTTCTGAAATTTAATCAAGGTGTAATACGGTGGAAACAGCTGTACTATGCACGGTTATACTATTTTTCTACTTGTTAACAATATATATCGGTCCACATTTGGTTCAGGATACACCATTCTCATTTTACGTGTACTACCATTCCAATACGGTACCCGTCTCATCGCGCCATACGGGATTCTTCCAATGATGTCCCACGGCTGCAGCAGCCCGTACCTTTGCTTCGTCTATTTCGATTCCCAGCCCTGGTTTTGTCAGAAGATTGACATATCCCTGATGATAGATAAATACGGACGGGTCTTTCAGATAATCAAGCAGGTCAGATCCCTGATTATAATGGATTCCCAGGCTTTGTTCCTGAATGACCGCATTATATGTGCAGAAATCAACCTGCAGTGCCACCGCAAGGGCAATCGGACCAAGCGGGCAGTGAGGAGCCAGTGCTACATCGTAGGCTTCTGCCATAGCCGCAATCTTCTTCGTTTCCAGGATTCCCCCGCAATGGCAGGGATCGGGCTGGATATAATCGACACCGCCCCGGGCCAGCATCTGCTTGAATCCCCAGCGGGTATAATTCCGTTCTCCTGTAGCAATGGGCGTAGAGAACTGTTGCCGCAGCATGGGGAAAATTTCTTCATTTTCACAAAGGACCGGTTCTTCGACGAAAAGGAGACGGTACGGTTCCAGTTCTTTCATGAGCGTAAAAGCCAGCGGTTTATGGACACGGCCATGGAAATCGACGGCAATATCCATATCGTACCCGAATGCTTCCCGGATAGATGCCACACGGGCTACGGCTTCATCAATCTGTCGGTTGTTCTGGATCCAGCCTACCTTGGGAACACCGTTCATCTTAACAGCCCGGTATCCCTGTTCGTATTTTTCTTTTGCCGCCTGCAGCACTTCGTCGGGCTGATCGCCGCCAATCCAACAGTATACTTTCATTTTATCGTGGCATACGCCGCCCAGGAGCTCGTATACGGGCACGCCCAGGGCTTTGCCCTTAATATCCCACAACGCTTGTTCAATACCGGAAATGGCACTCATCAGGACAGGACCGCCACGATAAAAACCAGCGCGGTACAATACATTCCACAAGTCTTCAATCCGCCCGGCCTCTTTGCCGATAAGGTACTCTTCCAACTCTCTAACAGCAGCAGCTACCGTATCAGCGCGTCCTTCAATAACCGGTTCGCCCCAGCCTGAAAGCCCCGTGTCGGTCGTAATCTTTAAAAATAGCCAGCGGGGTGGTACCTTAAATAACTCTATCGATTGAATTTTCATGTTTACGCCTCCTCACACCTTTGGCAGATGACTCATAAGATTATCTTATACATTTCCAATTATATCAATTGCCTTGTCCAACCGCAACATCCCGGTGCCAGGTGGGCCTGAAGCGGTCCCTCTGGACGATGTATCGGCGATTCATGGCAGACAAATCCTGCCCTGGAACAAAAAAGCGGGCACACGAAACAGGGTTGTTTCGTATGCCCGCCTATCCGGACTTATTCCTCTTCTTTTATGACTTCTGCTTTAAATACCATGGCCACATCCGCATCGGAACAACAAAATTCTGCCGTTCCTTCCGGCTGTCCCGGCAATGTGCCTCCGTAGCGCAGGATGTCAATATAGGGAAAGGCGCAGTGAAGTGCCATAGGGCAAATCCTGCCCCGTTCGGTATCATAATCAAACGTTTCACCGACATGATGACCACGGTGACAGCCCATTTTCCCTAACTTTCCCGTAATGGTCAGCCGTATGTCCGGCCGTTTTCCTCGTGTCATACTACTCTCCTTTTCTGAGCGGACCAATGGCGTCCGATGAGATTCAGACATCTTCTGCTATTCCGAATACTTGCAACCCATTAGCCGTAGTCTGACTGATGACGTATTCTACATCGAGGCCGCGCAGCCGGGCTATTTCCTCTGCCACATACCGCACATAGGCCGGCTCATTGCGTCTGCCCCGGTACGGCGGCGGTGTCAGGTAGGGACTATCCGTTTCGATGAGCAGGCGTTCCATCGGGATACGGGAAGCCACCTGTTTTGCCCGCTTGGAATTGGGAAATACGACCGTACCGGTAAAGCCAAAATAAAACCCCATGCGGATCAGTTCTGTCGTCATTTCCAGGCTCCCGGAATAACAATGGAAGACGCCGCGCAAGCCCTTTCCATACCGACGGAGGATTTCCATTGTATCGCCGTGGGCCTCCCGGTCATGAATGTCAATAGGAAGGTCTAAATCGCGGGCCAGACCTATCATCTCAATGAAGATTTCTTTTTGCGTGTCCCGTGCCGGCGTGTCGTAATGATAATCGAGGCCCACTTCGCCAATAGCCACGACAGCCGGCTCCTGCTCCGCCATACGGCGGATTGCTTCTATATCACCAGGCTGCACGCGGCCCGCTTCCTGCGGATGGATTCCTACCGCTGCATATATCCCGTCATAGTGCCGTGCCAGTTCTACGCAGGCTTCAGAAGACTGCCGGTCCGTCGCCGGGCAGAGCATCCTTCCAATACCGGCAGCACAGGCACGCTCCAGCACGGCCGGCCGGTCTGCATCATACGCTGCATCGTAAAGATGACAGTGTGTATCAAACAACATCAGCGGACGCGGCTTCCCGGTGCCATGCCATCGACAAAGACGACCTGCAGATGATCGTTGCCATCCGATGCTGCCAGCAGCATCCCTTTCGATTCTACACCACACAGCTTAACCGGTTTCAGATTCGTCACGACAATAACATTATGACCAATCAGGTCTTCCGGCTTATAATACAGAGAAATACCACTGACAATCTGACGGGTTTCTGTACCCAAATCAACCTGGATTTTGAGAAGTTTTTTGGCTTTCGGTACTTTTTCACAGGCTACAATTTTGCCGACGCGGAGATCATTTTTGCCGAAATCATCAATGTTGATTTCATCTTTGAACGGTTCTTTTGCTGCAGGGCAGGCAGCGGCCGCTTTCTTTTCTTCTTCCGCTTCAGCAATTTCTTCTTTCGGATCATACCGTGGGAACAAAGGCGCTCCTTTGCAAACTTTCGTACCGGCCGGATACAGGCCCCAAGTCTGTCCATCTGCCAAAATTGCCTGGGAGAAATCACCCAGCCCCAGCTGTTTCCATATTTCAGCAGCCGCCGACGGGATGACCGGGCTTACCAGCATGGCAATGATACGCTGTACTTCCAGGAGATTGTACAGAACAGTCTGGAGGCGTTCTTTTTTAGCCGGGTCTTTGGCGAGAATCCACGGTGTCGTTTCATCGATATATTTATTGCTGCGATGGATCAGAGCCCATGTATCGTTAAGGGCGTCATTAATCTTCATGTCATCCATCTGCTGTTCGTATTTTTTAGCAGTTTCTACGGCCATCTGGGACAATTCGCTGTCCACCGGTTCTGCAGCCGAAGGACCGGCTGTCACTCCATTTTCATACTGTTCGACCATAGCCAGCGTACGATGGAGAAGATTGCCCAGGTCATTGGCCAGATCGGCATTGATCCGGTCGATAAAGGTCGGCAGAGAGAAGTTGCCATCCTGGCCGAGACGGATTTCACGCATCAGATAATACCGGAGTGAATCGGCGCCATAGCGTTTAATCAGTGGAATCGGATCGACGACATTGCCCAAGGATTTACTCATCTTCGTCCCATCGACAATCAGCCAGCCGTGACCGAATACTTTTTTAGGCAGTGGCAGACCGGCACTCATCAGCATAATGGGCCATATAATCGAATGGAACCGTACAATTTCCTTACCGACCAGATGAAGATCTGCCGGCCACCATTTTTTGAAGCGTTTTTCATCAAATACATAGCCGGCCGAAGTCAGGTAGTTAGCCAGGGCATCATACCAGACATATACGACATGTTTCGGGTCCCAGGGTACGGGAATCCCCCAGTTAAAGGATGTACGGGATACGCACAAATCTTCCAGACCGCTTTTGACAAAGGCAATCATTTCGTTGCGGCGGGCTTCCGGCTGAATGAAATCAGGGTTTTCATCGATGAACTTCAACCAGCGGTCCGTATAATTGCTCATCTTGAGGAAATAAGCTTCTTCCGAAACGAGTTCCAGCGGGCGGCCGCAATCCGGGCAGATGTGTTTGCCTTCGGGCAGTTTATTTTCCGGCCAGAACGATTCACAGGGAGTGCAGTACCAGCCTTTGTATTCTCCTTTATAAATATCTCCCTTGTCATAGGATTTCTGCATCAGGGCCTGCGTCACTTTGACATGATCGGCATCAGTCGTACGGATAAAGCGGTCATGGGAAATGTTCAGTTCCTTCCAGAGTTCTTTGAAAAGAGCCACGATGCCGTCAACATATTCCTTAGGCTGCATTCCCTTGCTTTCAGCGGCACGCTGGATTTTCTGACCATGTTCATCAGATCCGGTAGTAAAAAAGACGTCATCGCCGCGGAGACGATGGAACCGGGCCAGTGTGTCGGCAATAGTCGTGCAGTACGTGTGACCGATATGCAGTTTGGCACTCGGATAATAAATCGGGGTGGTAATAAAATACTTCTTCTTGTCTGTCATGGAAATTCCTCCTCTGCCGGCAAATGAGCCGGCCTTTTGTACGGGAAACGCGGCTGATGAACCAGCGTTTCTTAAGGGGCTGAGCTGCCCTCTGAAGCAAGCACCGCCTGATATACCACACGGCGGCTGACACCACAGCGCTGGGCTACGGTCCGGATAGCCTGCTTTTTATCTGTTCCCTTATCCATCAGTTCCCGGACAAGGGATGCATAATCATCGTCGGAAGAGCCGTCTTCTTGCGGAACGGCACCGGCGACGAGGATCACAAATTCACCGCGGACACCTTCCTGTTCCAGTCCCGTCCGGAGCTGGGACAACGGTCCCCGAAGATATTCCTCATAGCGTTTGGTCAGTTCCCGGCAAAGCACTGCTTTGCGGTCTCCCAAAGCGTCTTCTATTTCTGCCAGCACAGCAAGGATGCGGTGCGGCGCTTCATAAAAAATCAATGTGCCCGTATAGTCTTTGATACTTTCCAGTACGGGGCGGCGGTGTTTCTTTGTCTTTGGAAGAAACCCTACAAACGTAAACCGCGTCGTATCCATGCCCGATGCAATGAGCCCCGTAAGACCCGCATTGGCTCCGGGAAGCGGTACGACGGGGATATGCTCGGCAATGGCCATCTGTACGAGGTCACTGCCGGGATCGCAGATAGCCGGCATGCCAGCATCGCTCACCAATGCCAGCATACAGCCTTCTTTGAGTTTTTCAATAAGCTGCGGCCCTTTTTCCGCCTTGTTATGTTCATGGTAACTCGTCGTCGGCGTCCCGATATCGTAGGCCGAAAGGAGAAGTCTCGTATGGCGTGTATCTTCTGCGGCGATCAAATCGGCTTCCCTGAGGCATCGCACGGCCCGGTAGGTGATATCTTCCATATTGCCAATGGGCGTAGCACACAGATACAATGTGCCTTTTTGAAATTGTTCAGCCATCATGACCTCCTTCAGCCCTGTTCGTATTATATACGATAATATACCAAATATTACAATTTTCCATATAATTTCAAAACGTCTTCAGTATAGGTCCCATCGGCATGATGTACGATAAGCGGCGGCAGGACATCTACACCCTTGCTGCCACCCCGTATTCCTTCTACGAGGAACAGTTTGGCCTTCTTATCTGCCCTTCCATGAACCATCTGTACCACTTTGGGTTCAATGGCATGGATGCGCATCGCCGTCAGGATATCTGTCAGGCGTTCCGTTATATGCACCATACGGAAGCGTCCATGGAACTTGAGCGCAAAGGAGGCCGCATCGAGCACATCATCCAGTGTAGCCGTTTCTTCGTGACGCGCCCGCCGGATTCCTTCGGCATCACTGTACGCGCCACGGCTTTTTTCCCGATACGGCGGATTAGCATATACTGCTGCAAACGCTCCGCTGTCCGACCACTGCCGGATAGTACGGTAATCTCCTTCCACTATGGTAATGACCGGCTCACGGCCATTGAGTATCACATTCCGCCGGGCAATATCCGCCATGACCGGATTGAGTTCGGCACCGGTCACGGAAACAGCACCGCGGGCGCTCAGAATAAGCGGGATTGCCGCCGTCCCTGTACCCAGGTCCAGGACTTTCCCCCGGGGTACCGTACCAAAATGAGCCAGCAGCACCGTATCGAGAGAAAAGCAGAACTGATCATCGCGCTGGATAATTTTCATCCCGTCCAGGACCAGGTCATCGAGCCGTTCGTGAGGTCCCAGACTAACTTTCATGATCTGGTTCGGCTACATCCGACCAGGGAACGTTGACATTGTGCCCTGATTCGAGTTGTACCTTGACCGTATGGTCTTTCATATGGACGCGCAGGACCGTACCAAGGCCTTCATCGGTAATGACCCGCTGTCCGACCTGCGGTGGTTTCTGTTGTTCACAATTTTTCTGGCAGTTCTGGCATTTGAGTTCCCCTGACGTATACAAATCATTTTCGTAGCGCAGACAGCACATGAGGCGGCCGCAGATACCAGATATCTTCGTCGGATTGAGGGACATGCCCTGTCCTTTAGCCATACGGATCGATACGGGCTTGAAATCGCCCAGGAAGGAAGCACAGCATAACGGCCGGCCGCAATACCCGATACCGCCAATCATCTTGGCTTCATCGCGGAGGCCGATCTGCCGCAGCTCGATACGCGTACGGAATACGGATGCCAGGTCGCGCACCAGTTCCCGGAAATCAATCCGCCCGTCAGCGGTAAAAAAGAATATGATTTTTCCCATATCGAAGGTGTAATCCACATCGATAAGCTTCATGGGAAGTTTATGTTTGGCGATTTTTTCCAGGCAGATGGTAAACGCTTTCTTTTCTCTTTCCTTATTGCGTTCCACCTGCCGCATATCTTTCGCCGTCGCTTTGCGGATAATAGGTTTTAGTGGCTGTACCACTTCCGAAGCGGCGACACTGCGCGGGGCAATGACCACCGTTCCGTATTCCATACCGCGGGCCGTTTCGACAATGACCCCGTCCCCTTCAGCGAGAACGATCTCTGTCGGGTCAAAATAATATATCTTGCCGGCTGGTTTAAAACGAATGCCAACAACTATCAACTATATTCCTCCTTTTGCCCGGATAAACCGGATACACACCGCATCCCACACCAGCCGCACGTTGACGTGACGGAGGATTGCTTCTCCCGCTTCATCGAGAACATGCTGGAGTGAAAAAATACAGGAATCCGGCCAGGCCGGCAGCAATTCTGAAACTTCATGGGCATACTGGCCCAGGCGGAGTCGTCCTGCCGGTACACCCGAACGCATGACTGCCATGTCGCGAAGAAGCATCTGGATCCAGCGGAAAACCTCCTGCGATTCCTGATCCGTCCACCCCGCCGAGATACTGTGCCACTTGGCATAAGGGCATGCGTGACGGGCCATGACCTGCAGGAAGGACAGTGCCTGCTGCAGCGCTTCAAGGCCTTTTCCCTCTTTCAGGGCAAGGACACGGGCGACATTGCCACCGCCCCACAACACAGCCTGACGATAGGATTCTGCCGTTCCTCCATATTGCCGCACCAGCCCGCCTAACATTTCCTCATCACCGACCGGTTCAAAGGATATGATGGCACAGCGTGACACAATCGTCGGCAGTAATAAGTCGGGCTGACTGGTCACAAGAATGAAATGCACGCCTTCTGGCGGCTCTTCCAATGTCTTGAGCATGCGGTTGGCAAATTCCTTGTTCATCGTTTCTACGTGATTAATAATGCAGACCCGGCTCCCGGAAGCGCGTAACATCAGCTTTTCCTGAAGCTGCCGAAACTGATCTACCCGGAGCATCGTACCGATAACATCCAGATAAAAAACGGTTCCTCCATCTTCAATGAATGGCGTATCGGCATCGCAGGACAGGTGGGTAAAATCAGCCAGGAGCGGACGGTCACTGATCGTTTCTGCAACGGCCCGTGCCATCAGCGCTTTGCCAAGGCCTTCCGGTCCGGCAAAAATCATGGCGTGGGGCAGCCGCTCTTCGGCAATCAGACGCCGCAGACGTGCCTTGACCGTCTCATGACCGATAACAGCATCAAAATAATCCTGACTCATGCCGCGCCCTCCTGTTGAAAAATCTATACTAATCCTTTCTATTATAAGGAAAATAAAGCATAAAGTCTATACTATGCCTTCCATGAGAAAAATACCGCTTACGGTATCAGGACTGCCGCGACTGCCTGGTATACGTCAGCGTGTATATCGTCTATGCTGCGCATACGCCCGTCTTCTGTACAGGCAATACGCTGCCAGCCATATCGGTCTGTCAGTTCATCATAGGCATCATGGCATTTATGTAAAAAAGACCCGTTTTTTTCATGAATGTCACCCGTAGTGCCGCCGGTTTTCCCTTGTCTGCCCGCCATCAGCTGTTCTGTCACATCGAGTGGCACATCGAGAAGACATACCAGGTCCGGGCGGGGAAGCCCCATCTTTCCAAATTCAAAATCTTCCAGCCAATCCAGATAGGCACGGCGATCTGCCGGATCATTGAATTTAATCATCTGATAGAGCATGTTACTCGTCGTATACCGGTCAGCCAGAACGATCCCGCCCTGTTCTAAAAATGATTTCCAGTGCATCTGATAGGACGCGAAGCGGTCTACAGCGTAAAAGGCAGACGCTGCATAGGGATTGACCGCGTCGGCATCAGCGCCGAAATCGCCCCGCAGGTACATGCGTACGAGGGCACTGGAATCGCTGTCATAATCGGGAAAACTTACGGCCCGTACCGATTGTCCTTCTCTTTGGAGATGCTCCTGCAGCAATTTCGTCTGTGTCGCCTTGCCGCTGCCGTCTCCGCCTTCTATGATAATCAACCTGCCTTGCATGATATCATCCTTTCCGTACAACCTGTATCGTGTCCAGACTGCTGTCTGCCGCACCATTAGTTACATATCCCTCATTTAATTTCTGGTCAATATATGCCAGTACCTCCCCGGTCAATACTTCCCCTGCCGCCACAACAGGGATTCCCGGCGGATAAAAGGTAATCGTTTCTGCACATATTTGTCCTGCACAAAGAGGACGGGCCATCGCTTCTTTTTCAGCATACCAGGCTTCCCGTGGCGCCATGACGACGCGGGGCTGTGGCATTGGCGGTTCAGCGGTATCTTTCCGCTCCACGGTCTCATGCGTACAGGCAATCGTACGGCAGCCCTCCAGTAAAGTCTGTATGCTTTTTTCTGTATCACCAAAGGTAACAAGTGCCAACACGTGATGGCCGGCGGTAAGTTCTACTTCGATATGGGCAGCCCGCAGCAGACGTTCCGCTTCCCGCCCGGTAAGCCCCAAGCCTGAAAAATCAATCGTCAGTTTCGTTTCATCCAAGGACTCAACGGCTTCATAACGCGTCATCTCCCCGCCAAAGCAGCTGATTCCGGACAGGGCATTGAGCTGCTTGCGGGCCTGTCGGGCCAGAAGAAGTGCCTTCTCTTCCAGTGCTCTTCCTTCCAGTGCCATTTGCTGCCGCGCCAGATCCAGCGATGCCAGAAACCAGTAATGGGGACTCGTAGACTGGACAAGCGCCATAGCTGCCGCTACCCGTTCTGTATACGGGAACCCCTTGCAGCAGTGAAGCATAGACGTCTGTGTCAGCGATCCCGTCAGTTTATGCGTGCTCTGAGCCACACAATCGGCACCACAGGCCAGGGCATCTGCCGGCAGGTCTTCATGAAAAGCCAGATGCGCCCCGTGAGCCTCATCAACCAGTACAATTAGTCCGTGCTGGTGGGCAATCTGTACCATCTCTGCCAACCGTCCGGCCAGACCGTCGTAGGTCGGATAGGTGAAAAGTACAGCTTTTGCCTCCCCATGAGCCGCAATGGCCGCCTGCAGACTGGCCGGGTCAGGGCCGAGTGAAACTTCTTCCCTGCCGGCATAGCGGCTTTCCATATACGCTGGCATGGCCCCGCTCAGAATCAGGCCGCTCAGGACGCTGCGGTGGGCTTCTCTTGGAATAAGCACGGTATCGCCGGGCCCGCAGACAGCCAGAATCATCGCTTCAATACAGGCCGTCGTCCCATTGACGGAAAAGAAAGTCCGTCCGGCACCATAGGCATCTGCCGCCAGTTCCATCGCCTTCCGGAGCGGGCCTTCCGGCTGAAATAAGTCATCCAGAGCGTACATAAGGCCCAAATCCTGCCGCAGCGCTGTTCCAAAAAGGGCCTGTTCCCTGCAAGGGGCTCCAGTCCCCAATTTATGCCCCGGCGTATGAAATGGCACCATCTGCTGCTGGCAATATTCCTCTAACGCATCGGCAAAAGGAGTTCTCTTCTGCGCTTCTTTATTCATGTCCAATCACTCCATGAAGACGCAGGAACGGCTGGAGCAGGAAATCCTGCCGCTCATAGTCTGCCTCCTGCATCCGGTCCAGCGACCGTCTCAGTGATCCGTGAAGTTCACACGTACGGAATTCTTCCGGCGTCACCCAGCGGTAATCACAGTGTTCGTGAGAAAGGCGTACGTCCTCCTTATCTGTCACAGCCGTAAAAATAACGCCGTTCAGAAACTGGCCGTCTTTTTTCTGATAACTCCATGTTCCTGCTGTCGCCAGAATCTGAATAGAAAGCCCGGTTTCTTCCATGACCTCCCGGCGTACAGCCATAGCAAAGTCCTCATCGCGCCTCAGTCCTCCGCCGGGAAATTCCCAGTGATGCAACCCTTCCGAATCATTTTTCTGCAGCACGAGCAGGCGGCCGGCATGAAAAATCATTGCCTTTACGCTCAGTCCCATATGCACCCGTTCTTCCTGTGCCATAGCGCACTCCTTTCTGCATCTTTCATATACAACTATAATAGATTATTTTAACAAATACGGGACAACAAAAAAAGCCCTGATTCGGCCATAACCGGGACCGGACACACAAAAAAACGCATCTCGTCATTTCGATGCGTTTTTTTGTGTCGTATGAGCTTCTTTGATAATCAGCTGAGCCGTTCCATCGGACCGGGCATCCAGTTCGCTGTCTGCGCCTATAGGAATGCAGGCCTTATCCGCCCCGTGACCAAAGGGTAATCCCCGGGCAGCAGGCTTTCCGGCTTTCTTTGCATAATAGTCCAGCACTTCATCGGTCGTAAAATCACCGGAATCGTGGCCACAGTCTGTAAAATCGCCATAGACAATTCCTTCCACCTGCTGTAGCAGCCCATTTTGCCAGAGCTGGTTCAGCATCCGATCGATGCGGTATGATTCTTCTCCCACATCTTCCAGAACCAGAATACAGCCTTTTCCTTTTAATTCATACGGTGTACCGGCGAGGGAGGCAACAACGGAAAGGTTGCCACCTATAAGCCTGCCGGAGGCTTTCCCCGGCAGCACGGTCTGTAAGACTCTGCCGGCCGGCATGGTCACAGCTCCCAGCGGCACCGAGGTGGTCACGGCCTTTTCAAACTGCTGAGAGGAATAGGGACTGCCCGGAAGAGTGATGAGTAGCGGGCCATTGAGCGTCACGAGACGGCTTTTCTCATAAAGCGCTGCCTCAAGGGCCGTAATATCACTAAATCCGATCAGCAACTTGGGATGGGCCGCAATCATGGCATAATCAAGCTGGTCCAGAATACGGGAACTACCATATCCGCCATTGAGGCAGAGAATGGCATCGATGCGATCGTCGCGGAAAAATTCATTGATATCAGAGGCCCGTTCCGAATCGGTACCGGCAAAATAGCCATACCGGTGCAGTGCCGACGGAGCCAGGCACGTTTTATACCCCATGGCATGGAGTGCTTCCAGATGGGGAGCCAGTGCGATATCTTCGCTATGTGTCGCCGGCGCAACGATGCCTATCGTATCACCGGGCTGAAGAGGGCGTCCTTTGACGACAGGCAAACCGTATGCACAGACTGGCACCACAATGACACTTGTCAGCAGGGATATCAGTACCACGGCCAGCAGACCATAAATACGAAAACGCCTCACGGTACATCTCCCACAGCCGGCATCACCGCCGGTCCGCGATAATACCGTTCCATGGCTTGTGCGTACTGGCCGGCATCATAGAGATACTTGCCGGTTTTTGCTTTATAGCAGAGATTAACCGCCACATAATCTGCCATCTGGCTGTGCTGTATCCGTTTGCTCATGGGAACAGCCTGCCAGGAATGCGTCCCTTCATCATAGACCCAGGCCTCTCTGCTCCGGTCTATCTTATAGGTAATCGTATACGTCCCTTCTATTTGTCCAGAATCTTCTTTAGAATTGAACATAGGGACTTTAAATACCCAGTTTCCTCCTTGTCCCGGTATCGTTTCCAGACGCGACAAATCAACATATACTTCGTATCCCATGCCGAAATTTACAGGCCGGTAACGGGAATCGGCGGCCAGCGGGCTCTTGAAATACGCTTGTACCGGCAGCACACTTCCAGCACCCAGACACAAGGCCAGGCTCATCAGGACGGCTGCCTTTTTCCATATGTTTCCGTTTCGTCTGCCATACTTGCCGTTTTTCATCCTATCTCCGCCTCTCTTATTTAATCTTCCGGCAGTTCCGGAGCATCTTTGACTTCATCCTGTTTATAGTATTTACGCAAAATAGCCATAAATTCCTTCCCTGTAATCGTTTCTTTTTCATACAGGAACTTTGCCAGCTCATCCAGAAGGGGGCGGTTATCGGAAAGAATTTTTCTGGCTTTGTTATGCTGTTCCTTGACGAGTGACACGACTTTGGCATCGATGTACTTCTGCGTTTCCGGTGCGCAGGCAAGAGACGTATCGCCGCCCAGATACTTATTAGTCACCGTTTCCATAGCGACCATATCAAACTCATCACTCATACCATATCGGGTAATCATGGCCCGGGCCAGCTTCGTCGCCTGTTCGATGTCATTGGAAGCGCCGGTCGTCACCCGGCCGAATACGACTTCTTCCGCAGCGCGGCCACCGGTAAAGGTAGCTATCTTATTTTCCAGTTCTTCTTTGGAAAGAATATATTTATCCTGCTGATCCACCTGCATGGTATAGCCCAGAGCCCCGGACGTACGGGGAATGATGGTGATTTTCTGTACCGGTGCCGAATGGCTCTGAAGAGCAGCTACCAGGGCATGTCCGATTTCATGATAGGCCACAGTCCGCTTTTCTTCATCCGACAAAATAGCATTCTTCTTCTGATAGCCGGCGATGACGACTTCGATGCTTTCTTCCAGGTCGGCCTGACAAACGGCATCCCGGTGGTCCCGGACAGCACGCAGCGCCGCTTCATTGACAATGTTAGCCAGTTCTGCCCCGGAAGCGCCGGCAGCCATACGGGCAATGGTGTGGAAATCGACGTCCGGCCCCAGACTAACCTTGCGTGCATGGGCCTTGAGGATGGCTTCGCGCCCCTGAAGATCTGGCAATTCGACAGGAACGCGGCGGTCAAACCGGCCCGGGCGCAATAGTGCCGGGTCCAGTGATTCCGGACGGTTGGTAGCCGCCAGAATGACGACACTGTCATCGGCATCAAAGCCGTCCATTTCCGTAAGGAGCTGATTCAGCGTCTGTTCCCGTTCACTATTGCCCATAGCACTGCCCGTCCGCTTCTGACCGATAGCATCTATTTCATCGATGAAAATAATGCACGGCGCTTTCTGTTTGGCCTGATTGAAAAGGTCCCTCACTTTGGAAGCACCCATGCCGACGAACATTTCTACAAATTCCGACCCCGCAATTGGGAAAAAGGGAACACCGGCTTCGCCGGCTACAGCCTTGGCCAGCATAGTCTTTCCTGTGCCCGGAGGGCCTACGAGGAGTACCCCTTTGGGCATCTTAGCCCCTACTTTGGCATATTTATCGGGATGATGAAGGAAATCGACGATTTCAGACAGATTTTCCTTGGCTTCATCTTCCCCGGCTACATCAGAGAAATGAATGCCATTAGCAGAGGGAACATAGACTTTGACCTGATTTTTCGAGCCGAACATGAGCGAATTTCCGCCACCGCGGCTCATCAGTTTGCGGTTGAAATAATAGCCGATACCAAAGAAAATCAGAATAGGCAGAATCCAGGCAATGAGGAAATCTGTAAAAGGCGAATCCTTTTCTTTGATGACCTGATTGAAAGAAACGTCGGCTTTATGCAGCCGTTCTGTCAGCTGAGGATCATTGACGACACCGGTCCGATATTGATTGCCGTCTTTGTCTTTGAAGAGAATCTGATTTTCTTCAATTTCCACACTGGCCACCGATTTGTCATCGGTCATATTCATGAAGGTGCCATAATCGACATTTTTGACGCTCTGCTGATCATAATAAGGTTTGGCAATGGCATTAAACACAAATATTATCGCCAGCGCCACGATATAATAAAACAGCATGGGCTTCTTTTTTTCTTTGACTTCTTTCATGGTGTCACTCCCTTACTGTGCAAACTGTACTATGTGGTATTATTATAACCCCAAACAGGGAAAAATGATACGGAAAAAAGCACTGCCGGCAGAAGCAGTGCTTTTCCTCAGAGAAGTGGCTATCTAACAGGCATAAGCGTATTAGTCTGTAATCCGATATAACGCTTTTGTCGTATTAGCAAAGAAATCAGGATCGTCGTGGAAATAATCGCGGACGATATTGAGGTGTTCATCAAAGGTTGAATACAGTGATACGACGGGGAAATTGGATGCGTATATGAGGCGGTCCGGAGCAAAGGTCCCGCTCAGGAAATCGAGGAGTTCTTTCACGAACGTTTTATCCTGGGTCGGAAAGCCCGAAACCTTGCAGTACACATTGGGAAGAGAGGCAAATTTAGTCATCACTTCTTTATATGCTGGAGTCACTTCCGTAGCATTCCCACAGTGATTGATGACGATTTTGGCCTGCGGAACGGTCTTTGCCGCCTGATACATATCGTCCAGTTCTTCCGTACGGTTGCAGCTTTCAAAGAGAAGTCCCGCATCAGCCAATGCTTCCAATCCTTCGATAAAGCTTTTCTGCAGGCAGCGGCCTTTAGGCGATCCCGGCACATGGAGCGGTTCGCGGACACCGGCAATGCCAAGGGGTACGCGCATGTGTGCCGAAAGGGGGGCCCGCATGACTTTGGCCAGCATCTTCGGTTCGTGAAGGCCATAAATGTATTCGTCTTCTTTAAAACGGTCGTCGCAATCGACTTCGATATAGACGCCGCCGAGGAAGTTGACATCGGAGTGGCGACCATAGGCTTTCAGAAGATCTGACACGGCGTAGCTATGAGCAATGGCCGGACAGTCTTTGAGCCAGGGAAGACGAAGTACATCGAGATTCCATATATGGAAATGGCTGTCAATAATATCTAACATAACAATTCTCCTTACTGCTGAACAGCTTTCTTGGCACTGTCATCAGCATGGCAGCCTTTGAAGCCGTACCAGGCAACATAGAGGAAGCATGGGATGAGCAGCAGATACCCGGCAGCCGTATTGACCATATCGGCGACATGACCCATGAAGTACGGCATGATAGCTCCACCGACGATGCTCATGATGATGATACTGGATGCCGTCTTGACCAGATTCTGTGGCAGATTGACAATGCTCAGGGCAAAAATGGTCGGGAAACTGATGGACATGAAGAAAAATACGGCAATGAGAAGGAATACGGCTGTGCTGCCGGAAACGACATTCAGCAGTACGACGAGGACGACGTTAATAGCTGAATACGCACCGAGGATTTTACCAGCACTGAATTTTTTCATAAGCGGTGTCGTTACGACACGGCCGATCAGAAAGGCTACGAGCGCGATACTGAAGAAATAAGCGGCACGGCTGTCGGAAAGTCCCTGCCAGTGTTCAACACTGTAATTAATGAAGAAGGCACCGGCGCCGACCTGTGCTGCAATGTAGAGGAACTGGGCGAGAGCACCGAGGCGGAAGTGTTTGTAGCTGAACAGCTGGCTATACGATCCATCTCCTTCGGCGGCATCTTCATCCCCGGAAACTTCTGCCCCTTCCGGCAGTTTGTTGACCACGAAAAGGATAAGCATAACGACGACGATAGCAGCAATACCGACATAAACCATCTGTACGTTGTGCATGTTCTGTGAAATATCTGTGCCGCTGGCGATGGACAGGAAGAGCATGCCCCCGATGATAGGCCCTAAGAACTGGCCGATACCGTTGGCGCACTGAGCGACATTCAGCCGGAATGCAGCATCCTTATCACTGCCTAACTTAGTGATATACGGATTGGCATTCGTTTCCAGGCTGGCCAGACCACAGGCGATGATGAAGAAGGCTACGAGGAAAATCTGGAAGCTGTGGGCATTGCTGGCCGGGACAATCAGGAGGGCACCGATAGCATACAGTGCCAGGCCCATCATGATGCCGCCTTTATAACCGTATTTGCGGGCTACGAGAGAAGCCGGCGTGGCGAAAACGAAATACCCGCCGAAATAAGCTGCCTGCAACAGGCCGGAAGTAGCTTTTGTAATCCCCAGCTGGTTCTGGAAATTCTTATTCATGACATCGATCAGGCCATAGCTGAGCCCCCAGAGCAAAAACAGCGTCGTAACCAGGATAAACGCAATCTTTATACTTTTATTGCTTGCACTTGGCATACGTCCTTACCTCCCTGCTGTTAGGTTAACGCACGGTCGAGATGTACATAGCCGCCATCGACGAATACCCACTGGCCCGTCGTATGGGATGATACCGGTGAGAGGAGGAATACCGTATTGTCTCCAATTTCTTCAATTGTCGTAAAGCGGTGCTGGAACGGAATCTTATCGGTAATGACTTTCTTACGGGCTTCCGGATCATCAAAGGTCTTGATCCATTTTGCATACAGCGGAGTCCAGCATTCGCTGACTACGATGGCATTGACGCGGATTTCATATTGAAGGAACGCAGCGGCCCATTCACGGGTCAGGCCCAGGATAGCCCCTTTGGCAGCTGCATAAGCACTCGTCTTTCCCTGGCCGGTAAGAGCCGTTTTAGACGTAATATTGAGGACCGATCCTTTGCTCTTAATCAGGTAGGGAAGAGCCGCCCGGACAAGTTCATAATAATGGGTCAGATTACCATGTAGACTCTTTTCAAAATCCTGCCACGACGTTTCTTCAATAGCTTTATTATCGTTGCAACCGGCATTATTTACGACGCCATAAATACCACCGCGGCGTTTTGCCACATCATCAACAATCGGTTTGATCTGGTCGGTGTTGTTGAGGTCGATGAGGTGAAATTCATAATCGGCGCCCATCGCATCCAATTCTTTTTTGAATTCCGGTTTATCCGAACGGGTCAGAATAATGGGAACAGCGCCTTCTTTTACGAGAGAGACTACGATACCGCTGCCAATACCGGCACCACCGCCGGAAACCAATACGACTTTTCCTTTTAACTGTAAATCCATGATATAATACCATCCTTTCTAACCATACCATAAAGTCATTAACTGTTTAACTTTGTTGCGCATCATGCATGATTTTAATTTTTGTTATTCCTTTTGTTCATGCTTATAGTATAGCATTAGGCAAAGTTCTTTACTTGTGTTATACTACCTATTAGTATAATAATTTTATGTCAATTTTGGTTATTTTATTTATTTTTGTTAGTTAACAATGTTAAAATATAATAATTTTATCGTTTGTTTGTGCAATATTACGCATCAGAAGGAGGTATCTGGTCCATTGGAACACGAAAGTTATCATGAAATGATGAAGCGCGGCCGCTTCGATTTTCCCATAGGCTTTTATCATGTTGAAAAATATCATCCCCGCTTTAACATGCCCTATCACTGGCACATGGAATATGAACTCATCCGTATGCTCCGCGGCGGTTTTACTATCTCGCTCAACGAGGAAACACTCCATCTCGTTCCGGGAGATATCGTCTTTATCCGCGACGGAATCGTCCACGGAGGTGTTGTCGATTCCGATGATACGGCGTATGAATGTCTCGTATTTGAGCCTCCCAAACTGCTTCATTCGGCCAATTATCAATCCAGTGATCTCAATAATCTGCTCAATCATACCTTCAATGTCCGCAACCATTTCAACCAGGATGATAAGAAAATAGCTCTCATCGTCCGTATACTCTTTGAAGAAATGCAACGGGAAAATCCCGGTTATGAACTGATTGTCACAGGCATGCTGTATACAGTGTTCGGACTTATCATTCAGGAAAAGCAATATACTCCTGTGACAAAGCAGCCTGTAGAAACGAGTCATCTTCAGATGCAAAAACTAAAAAAGGCATTTCAGCTCATTGATGACAAATACGCTGCACCCCTTACGCTCTCCGAGCTTTCCAGTGCTGCCGGATTGTCACCTAATTATTTCTGTAAATTTTTCCAGAAAATGACGCATTATACACCGATTGAATATCTGAACCAGTATCGTATCGACCAGGCCTGCCTGAAACTGGCCTACACAGACAAATCCATCACGGATATTGCCTATTCCTGCGGATTCAATAACCTCAGTTATTTCATCAAAACGTTCCGCAGACAAAAAGGGATTTCCCCTGGTAAATTCCGTCAGGTCAACCGGAAATAGCACTTTTCCACCCGGGACAGGTCTGGTATAATGTCGGTATAGCAGTTTTCTGCTGATACAACAATAATAAAACATAAAGGATAAGAGCCTGCAGCGAATTCTATGCTACAGGCTCTCTGTGTTTCAGCTGCAATGAATAAATCAACTTATGTCACGGACTTTACGACAGGCAGCGTCACCCGGCAGCTTCTCTGGTTCGCCCTGCCTATGCTTTTGTCCCAGTTATTACAAATTACATATAATATGGCAGATATGATTATTGTCGGCCAGGTACTGGGAAAGGCTGGCCTGTCGGCAGTTTCTATCGGCGGGGACCTGACGAATTGCCTGACTTTTATCGCTATGGGGTTTTCCAGCGCCGGCCAGATTCTCATATCCCAGTATATCGGGGCCCGGCGTCATGATCAGCTGGCTGCTCTGGTAAGTACCCTGCTCCTGTTGCTGCTCTTTTTTGCTCTGCTTATGACCGCAGGTTGCCTGTATGAACGGCACGCCATTATGGCTCTCATGAATACACCGCCTGAAGCATATGGCGAAACGATGGGATATGCCGTCGTAAGCATGACAGGCATTCTGTTTATCTACGGATACAATGCTGCCAGTGCTATTCTCCGTGGCATGGGGGATGCCCGGCATCCCTTTTATTTCATTGCCTGCGCTACAGTCCTCAACGTCATTCTGGATCTCGTTTTCGTCTGCTTCTGGAATCTGGGAGCCGCCGGCGCTGCCTTGGCTACCGTATTCAGTCAGGGAGTCAGTTTTCTGGCCGCATCCTGTTTTATCTGGCGCCATCGCAGCCAGTACTACCTGCCTGCTTCCCTGGGAGAATTCTTTCATCCTGATTTTCAGATTGCCGGTGATCTTCTCAAACTAGGCGTTCCCATGGCCATCAAAAACGCTTCTGTCCAATTTTCCAAATTATTCGTCAATTCATGGATTAATTCCTATGGCGTAGCCGTTTCCGCATTTTCCGGAGTGGCCAACCGTCTCTATGTAACATCCAATCTTATTTCCAATGCCATCAATACAGCCGGATCATCCATGATAGGGCAGAACATCGGAGCTGCCCGGTACGAACGGGTCAATCAGATTATCTGGTCCATCTTCCGCATCACCGTTACTCTGGCTATCCTTTTTTCTATCCTGCTGTACACCTGGCCGGTAGAAATTTTTCAGATATTTACCGATGACCCTGAAGTAGCCCGTATCGGCATAGAATATGTCCCCATTGGTATCCTCTGCTTTTTCAGCTGTGCCGGCCGGTCTGCCATGAATTCCCTCATTAATGGCAGCGGCAATACCAAAGTAAACTTTGCAACAGCCCTCTTTGACGGCCTCATCCTGCGGCTGGGTCTGTCCGTCCTGTTCGGCGTCTATCTGAATATGCGCTATATGGGCTTCTGGCTCGGGGATGCCCTGGCCAACTTCACGCCATTCTGGGTAGGTATCCTCTTTTACCTGAGCGGCGCCTGGAAAAAATCCCGGGTCCGGCAAAAATGACTGTGTCCAAATGAAAAAGACCGCATACCCGGAGGTATACGGTCTTTTTCATTAACGTCTTATAAGAGGTTCCGGTGTGCTGCCACCGGAACCTTTTTTTACGCATCTGCAAAAAGCAGATGATCATGCTTCTTCTCCCCTCCAGCCGGACATCTGGGCTGCCAGACGGATTGCATGGGCAAACGAGCTCGTTTTGGCAATACCTTTGCCGGCAATATCAAATGCCGTTCCATGTTCCGGCGTCGTAATGGCATACGGCAGGCCACCGGCTACGGTAACTCCTTCATCAAAAGCCAGGAGTTTCGTAGCAATCTGCCCCTGGTCATGATACAACGTCACGACGGCATCGTATTCGCCACGGAAGGCATGCATGAAAATGGTATCTGCCGATACGGGACCGACAATATCTTTGCCCTGGACCTGCAGGCTTTCTACGACGGGCTTGAGGATATCGATTTCTTCGGTACCGCACAGGCCCCCTTCCCCGCAATGCGGATTGAGTGCTGCCAGAGCAATACGGGGATTATCATAGCCAGCCCGTTTCATCGTCTGATAGGTCAGATCGATGGTCTTCAGGACGTTTTCTTTAGTAATATATTTAGGTACTTCTTTGAAGGGGATGTGCGTCGTCACGCGGAATGTCCACAATTTATTCATGACATTGAGGATACCGCGGGGTTTATCCATCCAGTCGAGGCACTGGGCAAAGAGTTCATGTTCGTCTTCTACATGATACCCGCCCCGTTTGAAAGCCTGTTTGTTGAGAGGGCCAAAGACGAAGCCATCAATCTGATGATCCTTCAAAAGGTCCATCGAATACACGAGGGTATCACCGGTCACTTTGCCGGATTTAGGATCGACTTCTCCGATTTTGACCGTATCAGGGTCCAGATTTTTCAAATCAATGATGGAAACAGGACCATCCCAGTCAATCTGATCTACCCTATCTACACAGGTGAATGGAAAATCAACGTGAGAAATTTCCATCCCACGGCGCAATACACGGGCATCGCCGATGAGTACAGGGCGGCAGCACGTATCCGGCATTTTTTCTGCTACCAATTTGGCAATCAGTTCCGGGCCTACACCGGCTGCTTCTCCTAAAAATATACCGATAATTGGTTTCATAGTTATATATTTCTCCTTACGTTATTATAAAGATTTGACGGCCACAGCCCGTACGGGGCAGCCTTCCACACCTACAAGGCGCAGCGGCAGAGCCATAAAGGTAATTCTGTCTTCTGTAATCTGATCCAGACCCGCCAGATATTCAATAAGGAATACACCTTTCAGGAGTAATGCGTAATGTGTCGTCGATTCACTCATAGGCAGGCATCCTTTATACGTAGCCGCCTGTTTAAGAATCTGATCCTGCGGAAAATCAAAGGCGACAGCCTTAGGCTTTTGGGCATAGAGCCAGTCAGCTGCTTCTTCACTGACAAAAGGAGCATCCGTCCAATATTCTTTAGACTGGATATCACGTTTCTTATCCCAGCAGGTCTTTAAGATAATAATGTCCCCTTCACGGATATCCTTGGCATGTTCTTTTAAATCATCTGCCGTGATTTCATGATCGGCACCGATATGAGAAAGGTCGATGACGGCTGCAGCCCCGCTATAGGTATCGACAGGCAGTTCGTCCAAAGCCGGCGCACCACCTGGTTTACAGTGCAGCAGTGTATCAACATGAGTAAAGGCATGTGCCGGAAGCGTCATGACAGAAGCGCGGAAATCATCGCCGGCTTCTAATGTATGTTTCAAACTTTGTTTATATCCCCAACGCCAATGATCACGGATAGGAAAAGATAAATCGATCAACTTCATGATATTTGCATCTCCTTTTAAGCTTCTTTACTTACCGGGGCAGCCGTAGCAGACGGTGCTTTCGTTGCATCTTTTTTCAGGAATAACAGAAGAAGCGGCGCTACGATGGAAGCAGCGACCAGGAATACCATGCCGCCCAGGGAGCTTCCCGTAACGGTTGTGAAATAACCAAAGAGCCATGGTCCGAAGAAACCGCCCAGGTTGCCGACTGCGTTGATGACACCCAGGGTAACAGCCAGTACATCTGCCGTAAGGAATGTTGTCGGAATAGCCCACCAGATACCATAGTAGCACTGGATCAGGCCGCCACAGCAAATCAGGGCGATGACGGCTGCCGTAACATTACCAGAACTTGCCAGAAGTGTAGAAGCCAGCAGGCACAGAGCCGATGTAACAGCCGGTACAATCATGTGGAAACGGCGTTCACCCGTCTTATCGGAATGGCGGGAGTTCAAAGTCAGCATAATCATGGCAAAGAACCAGGGAACGGAAGTCAGCAGGCCAACCAGCATCTGGCTGCTGCCCGTCAAATCTTTCATCATGGTCGGAAGCCAGATAGAATAACCGGCAAATCCGGTCTGTGTCAGGAACCAGATAGCAATGAGAATGATTACATTACGGGTCTTAAGGGCTTCCATGACCGACATACCTTTAGTGGCAATTTTCGATTCTTCTTTTGCAGCAGCATTGACAAGGTAATTCCGTTCTTCTTCAGAAAGCCATTTGGCATCTTGCGGATGATCCGTAATGCAGAGCATCCAGATAATGCAGAATATAATCGGGAATGCGCCTTCAATCCAGAACATTTCACGCCAGGTAGCATAGGTAAGGATGAAACCGCAGATAGGCGACATAATCATGGCTGCAAACGGAATGGAAAGCATCCAGATGCCATTGGCCCGGGCCCGTTCATCCAGCGGGAACCACCGTTTCAGGAGCAATACAATGGCTGGCAGGATACAGCCTTCGACGAAACCGATCATAAAGCGGACAATCAGAAGCTGTGTCACGTTCTGGATAAAGCCGGTAGCAGCAGCAAAGATTCCCCACGCAATGAGAGCTACGCCAATCAGTTTCTTAGCACTCCAGCGTTCTGCCCATAAGCCGCCGGGAACCTGAAGGAATAAGTAACCAATAGCAAAAATACCACCGGCAAGACCGGCATAGGTAGCACCAATCCCCAGGTCTGATTCCATGCCCGGGAAGGCAAAACCGATATTATTTCTGTCAATCATGTTGATGCAGTACATAAGAAATACTGCCGGTAAAATTCTAAACCATCTTTTCTTTGGAACCGTATTCATTTTTTTCTCCTTTACGTCCGTATTAGTTCATTATAATAGAATAAAAACAAGATTGAAACATATTACGGTCAACGTTCGAGTATTAAATCAAATGGCCATTTCGTTTATTCTCACGTTTCGCATGTCTATATGAAATATTTATGCCAATGCGTATTTACAAACTGCCACCTATGATGTAATAACATAAGATATGCTCTTTTTATTTCAACATGATTTGAAAAGATAAAATTTTCACATAATTTACACACAAAAAAGCCTTCTATTTCGATTAAGGCATCGTTCAATGGAACATATCTTTTCTGTTTTTCATATTTACCGTTTCATATTTTTCATTTTGTGAAACAGAATAATTACTTCGGAATTATTCTGTTTCACAAACCTTTTATGCAAGGAACAAACTTCAATATAAGAAAAAAACCGCATACCTCGCGGTACACGGTCTTCTTCAATCAACATTCTAAGAGGAGAACCGATGTGCAGCCACCGATTCTATCCTGTCACTTCATCTGCTTCATTTTCCGCCACAGTGTCGTACGGCTGATTCCCAATCGTTCTGCTGCATGTCCATAATGATAGTGAGTTTCTTCCAGCACTTGCCGGATACGCTGGTATTCATCCATCTCTCCGGCTGCCGGCGCTGCCACGGTTTTCTGCTCTGCAGGCATTGGCCGCTCTTCTGGCAGGGCCTGCTGGGTAGTTCCAGTCTGTACGCCTCCGCTCAGGGCAATACGCAAATCATTTTCATGCAGTTCGGCACCTTCTGTAAAAACGGCAATGCGTTCCGCTACATTATATAATTCGCGGATATTCCCATCCCAGCGTTGCTGCAGGAGACAGTCTTCTGCATCCTTGGTCATTCCCTTCCAGATAATGCCATCACGGCTGTAGATTCCTGAAAGGAAGCGCCGGAACAGAAACAGTACATCACGGCCCCGTTCACGCAATGGCGGCAGTACCAGATGCAGCGTATTAAGGCGATAATATAGGTCTAACCGAAATTTCCCTTCCCGGCTCATAGCCGCCAAATCCCGGTTGGTCGCCGCGATGACGCGGACATCGACGGGAATAATCCGGTCATCGCCGACGCGCATGATTTCATGTTCCTGCAATACCCGCAAAAGCAGTCCCTGCATACGTGGAGAAATTTCCGCTATTTCATCCAGAAAGAGCGTACCGTGGTGGGCCGCTTCAAAGAGGCCGCTCTTACCGCCCTTCCGTGCATCGGTAAAGGCGCCTTCCACATAGCCGAAGAGTTCACTTTCCAGAAGATTTTCCGAAAGGACGGCACAGTTTACAGCGACAAATGGTTCCCGGCTGCGGCTGCTGGCATTATGGATACTCTGGGCAAAGAGTTCCTTCCCTGTACCCGTCTCGCCATTGATTAGCACATTGGCATCGGCCTTGCTGTACTGTTTAGCCAGATGAATCGTTTCCAGAAGAGCCGGGCTCTCGCCCAAAATATCATCAAAGTGAGCTTTGGCTATATGCCCTTTCTGATTTTTTTTGCGCCGGATTTCATTTCCCAGGTTCTGCACCTTCAATACGGGCTGAAATGCCGCAACGGCACCAATTGTCTGATTTCCCGTCTGCATGGGAATACAGGTCAGAGTGACATCCTGGTCGTTGAAACGGGTAATGCGGTTGAGTACCGGCTGGGCCGTTTCCACCACCTGGCGCAGGGGGATATGAGGTAAAAGAGATGCCAGCCGCTTGCCCGTGCTCTGTGGCGAAAGTCCTGTAATATTTGCGGCTTCCCGGTTTATGAGCAGAATCTCATCGTTCTTATCCACGGCAATGATGCCATCGTTCGTATAGTTCAGAATAGCCCGGAACAGTTCGGCCCGGCGCCGTTCCTGCAGGGAAAGCTGATAAGCCCTTTTTGCCTCTACCAGCGCCTGATACACAGCTTCCCGGCCGGAGCTGATGCGAACAGCAGAAAAGCCCAGTTTGCGGGCAATAATCGTAGCCGTCACACCGCCGATGACCGCTCTGACTCCTTTTTCTTTCATTTCCAGAAGTCGTTCCCGTATGCCATCTTCTTCAAATGCCGCAGCAGTTACCAGCTCTACGGGTATCAATTCAGAAATATGCTGGGCGCCGTAAATCATTTCCGTCGTTCCAATGAACCCGATACGTTCTTCGCCCGATTCTTTTTTACAGGCCAGCGCCGCCCGCATGATATCGTATCCACTGATTTTCAGTTCCGTAACCGGCACATGCTTCAGCAATTGTTTCAGTTTACGATACGTAGCCCCTCTGGCCACAACTACGTCGCCGCCAATAGCCACATCATCCAGGATCTGAGTTCCCAGCCGGAGTATCGTTTCCAGCTGCCACTCTTCCCCGCTCTGCTCCTGTTGCTCAAGAAACGTATGGCAGACGACGTCTTTCATTTCCATATATGGCAAAAAGAACGTAATTTTCATAGCTTTCAGCCTGTCTCCTTATCAACAGCAGAGATTGTTGCGCACATTGACGATGAAATCCTGCACATTAGTTACGATAGAATCGACACTCAGACTGCCCCGGTCACGCAATTTGTTGACAGCAAATTCTGAAATATCGACACAATAAAAATAAGTCGGACGTACGACACCATCCACCACGCGATACGACGGGAACATATTGCCGGTCGCTATGGAATGAAGCATGGTGGCCATACAGATAATCGTCGTGGCATCGCTGATCATGGCCCTCATCGCATCCTGTGCCTGATAGACATTTCTAATGACTTCCGGAAGAGGACCGTCATCGCGGATAGAACCGGCCAGTACGAGCGGGACGTGACACTGGTCACATGCCGCGATAATCCCATTGTCTATATGTTCCTGTTCAATAAAAGAATGAATGGAACCATACTGACGTACTTTGTTAATCGTATCGAGATGGTTATAATGTCCCAGCGGTGCCAGCTTTTGGGTATAGATATCCTGCCCCAGAGCCGTCCCCAGATACGCCGCTTCCAGATCATGGGTAGCCAGCGCATTTCCCGCCATGAGTCCATTGACATAGCCATTGCGTACAAGATCCGAAAAGGCCTTTCGCGAATCGGCATCAAAAGCGCAAGCCGGTCCCAGAATCCAGACCACTTTGCCATGGGCTTTTTCATGCCGCAGGAGTTCATAGATAGAATCGTAATCTTTGGAATACGACGTTTCCCGCGAGCGGCCTGTGCGGAATACGAACGTATCTTTATGTTTCTCTTCTTCCGTCAAAAAGCCATCGACGTGTACATAAATCCCTTCTTCACCGCATTCTTTCCGCCCTATGACGACAAGGTCCCCTTTTTTCAGGTTACGGAATTCCACGATGCGGATTTTCTGACCATCATATACGGGCACGCAGTCCATCCGGCTTTCTTCGGCCAGAAGCCAATGTCCGTTTATTTTAAAGTATTCCGGGAAAATCGACATGGAATGGTACTGATCTGGAGCTCCTCCATCTGTCGGTGCCGGCACTAATGTAACGTCCGGAGCATGGACAAACGGTTCTTTCGTAAAATCCGGTGCAGTATAAACTGGCATAGACCAACTCATGATAATTCCTCCTCACTCACATAATATTCTTTATATTCTATATTACATATATATAGTACCTTATTTTATATTGTATCATGCCCGGCCTGAATGAACAAATGATTATTTCTTTCTGATATGGCACTATTTTCTCATTTCCCATGCCTTTACAATCCCTTTTTCATTTCTTATAATGAAGAAAATACACAGAAGGGACGATAGTATGGCAGATGAAAATGTAAAACGAGGAATGGTCTGTGCCACTTTCGGCGCACTCAGCTGGGGACTGTCCGGCACATGCGGCCAGTATTTATTCATGCACTACACCATAGACGCCCTGCTCCTGACGAATATCCGCATGCTCGGTGCCGGTATCGTCCTCATGATTCTGGTCATTTCCCTGCAGCGGCAAACATTGACAGCCCTTTTGCACAACCGGCGCGATATGGTACAACTGGCGGCCTTTTCTGTATTCGGACTCGTTACCTGTCAGCTTACGTATCTATCAGCTATCCAATACGCCAATTCAGGAACAGCCACGGTCCTGCAATCCCTTAATGTAGCCCTTATGTCCTGCGTAGCGGCCATCCGCTTCCGGCGCTGGCCCGACCGCTGGCAGATAATAGCCATCTTTCTGGCATTAGCCGGAGTTTTCCTCATTGCCACAGGCGGCCAGATACAAACTATGGTCATCTCTCCCCAGGGACTGTTCTGGGGCATCGGCGCCGCTATCGGCTCTATCCTGTACACGGTTATTCCCCATAAACAAATCCGCAAATGGGGAACGCTTCCCGTCAATGCCCTGGGTATGCTCATCGGAGGCATCGTGCTGACGCTCTGCCTGCGCCCCTGGCAGAGCGCCATGAACCTCGATACGGCCGGAATCCTGGCAATCGCCTTTATTGTCCTGATTGGCACGGTAGCCTCCTTCACCTTGTTTCTGCGCGGCGTCGGTGATATCGGTCCGGTCAAAGCAACTTTTATCGGCACCCTTGAGCCGGTTTCGGCTACGCTCTCCTCTCTGTTCTTCCTGGGCACACCCTTTTCGTTCACCGATTTCATTGGATTTGCCTGCATCATCGCCACTGTCTATCTTATTACCATGAAAAGCCAGACCTGATTCTCAACTATTTTCTCAATTTTATTGACATGAATGTATAGATACTATATAATGTGTACATTACCTCAAGGGAGTAATCGGTACATAGAAATATGTATAGTAGTATCGACATACTGGTGCCCGCACCCGGTACTATTTGAAATGATGAGACTTGAAGACAGTTTTTCTGTCTTTACGTCTCTTTTTTTTATGATTTTTTATACAGAAAAGGAGCCATCCCTCATGAATACCATCGAATTATTTTTACTGGCCCTGGGTCTTTCCATGGATGCCTTTGCCGTATCGGTCTGTAAAGGCCTTTCCCTTGGACATATCCGCCTGCGCCATATGCTGATTGCCGGTGCCTGGTTCGGCGGCTTTCAGGCCCTGATGCCAACGCTGGGCTATCTTCTGGGCAGTTTCTTTTCCACCTATATCGTGCAGTACAACTACTGGATTTCCTGCCTCCTGCTCGTCCTCATCGGTGGCAATATGATCCGCGAATCAGGCAGCAGTGAACAGGAAAATAACGGTGACGCCGCTCTCGATGTCCGGACCATGCTCATACTGGCCATCGCCACCAGCATCGATGCCCTGGCAGTAGGTGTTACCTTTGCTTTCATGGGCGTATCTATTCTCTACTCCGCGCTCTGTATCGGCTGTACGACTTTCATCTGTTCTGCCATCGGCGTAAAAGCCGGCAGTCTCTTTGGCCTGCGGTATCAGAAGAGTTCTGAACGCCTCGGCGGTATCGTACTCATCCTTATCGGTCTGAAAATTCTCCTGCAGGGGCTTGGTATACTATAGTTCTCAATTTTGCATGCAATGCATTAAATACTTTTCTTAATATTTTTAAGTTTCTTCTTAACTTTAATATTTTCTGGCATTTTGTTTATTTTTTTATTGACGGAGTGAATATTTTGTGCTAGGATGAGAACAAAATTGAATAAAAGGGGGATAGAAAAACGTTCTACTGTCCAAGCTGTCTGGGGAGACAAGATGACAGTCCGTCAGGAACCTATACTGGCGGAGTAAA
The DNA here is from genome assembly GCF_002391155.1 of Megasphaera sp. UBA4382. Lineage (NCBI taxonomy): Bacteria > Bacillati > Bacillota > Negativicutes > Veillonellales > Veillonellaceae > Megasphaera > Megasphaera sp. UBA4382. Next base: position 87,636 of record NZ_DGRS01000082.1, read on the forward strand.
GAGTATGCGTGCGTTATACCTGACGCATGTATATATTACGTTTTAAGAGGGGAGTATCAGGTATTATGGTCCTTTACAATTTTGCTTTAGCATTTTTTGCCTGCGGCTGCGCATACGTAATCGGTGAATATGTATCCACCATTACCAAAGCGTGGATTCCATCCGTTTTCGTTACGGCCTGCATCATGCTGGTCGGCTACTGGACAATCTTTCCGAAGGAAATGATTACTAATGCTGGTCTCATGCCGTTTGCCAACACTATCGCTATTTTTCTTCTAATCGTTCATATCGGCACTATTATCAGTATCCAGCAACTCATCCGCCAGTGGAAAACGGTCGTCATTTGTCTGTTCGGCCTCTTAGGGATGTGCGTCATCGGCTATTACGTCGGCTCACTCTTTATGGACCGCACCCTTATCATCGCTGGCCTGCCGCCTCTTACAGGTGGTATCGTCGCTGCCACGATCATGCAGATGGCCGCTTCCAAAGCCGGCCTTATGACGGCATCGGTCTTTGCTATCACTATGTACTGCATCCAGGGTTTTGCCGGCTATCCGCTTACGGCTATCTGTCTGCAGGCTGAAGGCCGTCGTCTTCTGAAACAGCTCCGCACGGGAGAAGTCGTCCTTACGCCGGAAGAAATCGAACGTAATTCCCATGTCGGCATGACAGCTATTGCCGATGACAGCAACCGGAAGACACTGATTCCGAAAATGCCGCAGAAATTCAATACACCGGTCTTCATGCTGACTAAACTCGGTCTCGTCGCCTGGTTTGCCATCCTGCTCGGTCAGGCAACACCCGTTAATGGCGCTATCTGGGCACTTGTTCTGGGCGTCGTCTTCACCTACCTCGGCTTCCTCGAACAGAACACGCTGAGCCGTGCCGGTTCTTACTGGATTGTTATGTTTGCCCTGATGATGTTCGTATTCGACGGCCTGAAGAACTGCACCCCCGATATGCTGATTTCCATCATCGGGCCTATGATCATCCTCATCGTTACCGGGACGCTGGGCATGTGCATTTTCTCCTTTGTCATTTCCAAAATCCTCAAGATTTCCTTCCCGCTGGCTTTTGCCAACGGCCTGACGGCACTCTACGGATTCCCCTGCGATGCCATCATTACGGAAATGACCTGCGATTCTCTGGCTGATGATATGGTCGAACGGGGCTATCTCATGAGCCACATGTTCCCGAGCATGATTGTTGGCGGCTTTACTTCCGTTACAATTACATCCGTACTGATTGCTGGTTACTTTGCTACCCTGCTCTGATCAGACAGCGGTCTGCACATATCGGTACAAACCATACAGGCGTTATTCTTTATGGATAACGCCTGTTTTTTTATATCGAAAAAGTCTTCTTCTCTATACTGATTATACAAATCAAATATTAATATATTACATCGCATTTATTATATTCTTATCTTGTGTATATCAGTAAAACGTTTAATTTAATATTTTAATCTATTATAGCTAATTTTTTATTGACAAACCATTTTGACAGTACTAGTATATGAGTCACCACCTCAGAACGAGGGGATTTAGTTATATGAGAGGGGTTTTGGTATTATGGTACTGTATAACTTTGCCCTGGCCTTTTTTGCCTGTGGCGTCATATTCGTCATCGGCGAATACGTTTCCAAATTATCTAAAGCCTGGATTCCATCGGTTTTCGTCACCGCCTGCCTCATGTTGCTTGGCTACTGGACGATTTTTCCAAAAGAAATGGTGACTAATTCAGGCCTCATGCCTTTTGGCAATACAATTGCTATCTTCCTTCTGATTGTGCACATCGGTACGATTATCAGCGTCCAGCAGCTCATTCATCAATGGCGTACCGTCGTCATCTGCCTGTTCGGTCTCCTCGGCATGTGCATTATCGGCTATTTTGTCGGTTCTCTCCTCATGGACCGTACGCTGGTCATCGTCGGTCTGCCACCACTGACTGGTGGTATCGTCGCTACGACCATCATGCAACAGGCCGCAACGAAGGCAGGTCTCATGAGTGCCTCCGTCTTTGCTATTGCCATGTATTGTATCCAAGGTTTTGCCGGATATCCGCTCACAGCGGTCTGCCTGCAGGCGGAAGGCAGACGCCTTTTAAAACAACTCCGTACAGGTGAAGTCGTTCTTACACCGGAAGAAATCGAACGTAATTCCCACGTCGGACTGACCGCTGTGTCCAATGACACTCAGCGTAAAACCCTGATTCCTAAAATGCCGGACAAATTCAATACGCCTGTCTTCATGATGACCAAACTTGGCCTCGTTGCCTGGTTTGCTATTCTCCTCGGTCAGGCCACACCGGTAAACGGTGCTATCTGGGCACTGGTACTGGGTGTATTTTTTACCTATATCGGCTTTCTGGATCAAAACTCTCTGACCCGTGCCGGTTCGTTCTGGATCATCATGTTCGCTCTGATGATGTTCGTCTTTGACGGCCTGAAGAACTGCACACCGGACATGCTGATGTCTCTTATCGGCCCCATGGTCATACTGATTCTCGTCGGTACCGCTGGTATGGGTGTATTTGCCTTCATCATTTCCAAAATCATGCGCATTTCCTTCCCACTGGCATTTGCCAATGGCCTGACTGCACTCTACGGATTCCCGGCAGACGCTCTGATTACCGAAATGACGTGTGATTCTCTGGCTGATAATATGGTAGAACGGGGTTATCTCATGAGTCATATCTTCCCGAGTATGATTGTCGGCGGTTTTACCTCCGTTACTATTACATCCGTACTGATTGCCGGATATTTTGCTACATTGCTTTAAATGCTATAATGACTATAACGTATTTTACTATAGCAAAATCAGCAATCTGATTTATCTTTTTTTCTTTCTGTTTATTTGACAGCAATGTTTCATAGGTTTAATATTCTAAATGAAGTTTATTTTTATTTAAAAGAAGAGGGGTCTTTTAACATGGATATCAAAGAAGTTGCAAAGAAATATGCTGACTATCAGATTAACATGAGACGGTATTTCCATGAAAATCCGGAACTCAGTGAAAAAGAATTCAATACGAGTAAAGTCGTCAAAGAAGAACTCGATAAAATCGGCGTACCCTGGGTTCCCTGCGGTCTGGAAACAGGCGTGCTCGCTACCATTAAAGGCAGCAAACCGGGCAAAACCATTCTCCTCCGCGGTGATATGGATGCCTTGACAGTAACGGAAAAAACAGGGCTTCCGTTTGCCAGCAAGAACGAAGGCGTCATGCATGCCTGCGGCCATGACTGCCATATTTCCATGATGCTGACCGCCGCTCATATCCTGAATGATATGAAGGAAGACCTCTGCGGTACAGTTAAACTGGCTTTCCAGCCGGCTGAAGAAGTAGCCACAGGGGCTCCTGCCATGATTAAAGACGGGGCATTGGAAGGCGTCGACGGCTGCTTCGCTATTCACGTCTGGTTCGACGTCGATGCCGGTCATATCTCCTGCGATGCCGGTCCGCGTATGGGTGCTGCTAACATGTTCACCATTGATGTTACCGGCAAAGGCGGCCACGGTGCTACTCCGCACAGCTGCGTCGATGCCGTTGTCGTCCAGGCTGCAATCATCAACAACCTGCAGTCTATGGTCAGCCGTGAATTCTCGCCGATGGAACCGGTCGTCGTTACGGTCGGCGAAGTCAAAGCCGGCTACCGCTGGAATGTCATTGCCGAAAGTGCACATCTCGGTGGCACATCCCGCTGCTTCAGCAAAGAAATCTTTACGGCTCTCCCGAAAGTCATCGATCGCATCGCCAGCGAAACAGCTGCCGCCTATCGGGCTACGGCTGTTACAAAAAATACAGTACTCTGCCCGCCGGTCATCAACGATGAACACATGGCTGCCGTTGTCCAGGGTGCATCCCGCAAAGTCATTGCTCCTGATGCTCCCGTAGCAGTTCCAGCCACCATGGGCGGTGAAGATTTCGCTTTCTTCATGGATAAAGTTCCTGGCTGCGTCTGCCAGCTTGGTATCCGCAATGAAGCTTGCAAAGCCGTTTATCCACAGCATTCCTGCTACTACACCGTAGATGAAAGTGCCCTCCTGGGCGGTGCTATGCTCTATGCCCAGACAGCACTGGATTTCAATGCTGAAAAATAATCTGTCCACGTCTCGTAAAAAGACCTGCCGCACATGCAGCAGGTCTTTTTATTACGTTCAAATTATCATTATACTTTTGCCATCTTAGACATGGATACATGTCCCGGGTCCCAGAAAATAATATCCCCCGTCCGGAGTGACTCAGGAACGTTGATCGTACGCTGGTTACTGGATCCTTTGAAGAGAAGGGTAACGTCTTTTTTCTCCAGGACAAATTCTCCATCGACGAGAACGTCAATATAGGACAGCAGCTCTTTCGTTTCCGGTACACTGGATACCATGCGCCCCAGAAGATCCCGGTCAAAAAGGTATCCCGTAAAGCACCATACATCCTTATGAGGATAGGTCTGCCGGACCCGCCGCAACAGAGGCAGCAGGCCTTTCTGATTGACTGGTTCCATGGGCTCACCTCCAAGAAGTGTCAGTCCCTGATAGCACTCTTCCCCCAGTAAGGTTATAATCTTGTCTTCTGTTTCCTGTGTATATGGTTTTCCATACGAAAAGTCCCAGGTCATGGGATTAAAACATCCTTTACAATGGTGGGTACAGCCGGATACGAATACACTCAGCCGCACGCCCGGACCATTGGCAATATCGTATTCCTTTATTTCTGCATAATTCATAAATTCAGCCTCCGTGATGAAACAAGGAGCTGCCTCAGGCAGGCAACTCCTTGGTAATCCGATTCCTTTTTCTTATAGATGAAGCACCCGGTCCTTGATTTCCTGTGTACGCCCCTGATTCCAGAACTGGGTACCGATGTATCCGCAGGTCCGGCGTGCAACGGACATCTTGCTCTGATCCCGGTTGCCACAGTTCGGGCATTCCCAGACCAATTTTCCGCTGTCATCTTCTACGATTTTGATTTCACCGTCATATCCACAGACTTCACAGTAATCGCTCTTCGTATTGAGTTCTGCATACATAATATTGTTATATATGTATTTCATAACTGTCAGGACGGCCGGAATATTATTCTGCATATTCGGCACTTCAACATAGCTGATGGCGCCACCGGGCGAAAGGCGCTGGAAATCGGCTTCGAATTTCAATTTATGGAACGCATCAATCGGTTCCGTCACATGGACGTGGTAACTATTGGTGATATAATTTTTATCCGTTACACCTTTAATAATGCCAAACCGTTTCTGAAGGCATTTGGCAAAGCGGTATGTCGTCGATTCCATGGGCGTGCCATATACAGAATAACTGATATTTTCTGCCTGCCGCCATTCTTTGCATTTATCATTAAGACGCTGCATGACAGACAGGGCAAAATCCCGGCCTTCCGGTGTCGTATGGGATTTACCGAGCATGCGCATGCACATTTCATAGATGCCCGCATATCCGAGGGAAATCGTCGAATAGCCATTATACAGAAGCTTATCAATCGTTTCCCCTTTCTTCAGCCGTGCCAGAGCGCCATACTGCCAGAGAATGGGAGCTACGTCCGATACGGTACCACAAAGCCGTTCATGGCGGCAGCGCAGGGCCCTGTGACAGAGTTCCAGCCGTTCATCGAGGATGTTCCAGAATTTATCCATATCGCCATTAGACGAACAGGCCACATCAACGAGATTGATGGTTACGACACCCTGATTGAAACGGCCATAAAATTTGTGGCTGCCATCGGGATTGCGCTGGGAATCTTCGACGGTAAGGAAGGACCGGCAGCCCATGCAGGTATAGACATTGCCCTGTTTCAGCTGTTTCATGATTTTTGCAGAAATATAGTCCGGCACCATCCGTTTGGCTGTACATTGCGCAGCGAGTTCCGTCAGGTACCAATAGGGCGCGTCTTCACTGATATTATCTTCATCGAGGACGTAAATCAATTTCGGGAAAGCCGGTGTAATCCAGACTCCCTTTTCATTTTTGACGCCCTGCATACGCTGGTGCAGCACTTCTTCAATAATCATGGCCAGGTCGTCCCGGGTCTGACCTTCCGGCACTTCATCGAGATACATGAACATCGTCACAAACGGTGCCTGTCCATTGCAGGTCATGAGTGTAATAAGCTGATACTGTATCGTCTGGATACCGCTCTTTACTTCCTCCCGCAGCCGGCAGGCAACGATTTTATCTATAATGGCCGGATCGAGACTTTCTCCGCATACCTTCCGTTCTTCTTCGACCTGACGACGGATTTTGCGGCGGCTGATATCGACGAACGGGGCCAGATGAGCCAGTGTGAATGACTGGCCACCATATTGATTGCTGGCTACCTGGGCGACAATCTGGGTCGTGACGTTACAAGCTGTAAAGAAACTGTGCGGTTTTTCAATCAGCGTTTCACTGATGACAGTGCCATTCTGCAACATATCTTCCAGATTGATGAGGTCGCAGTTATGTTCTTTCTGGGCATAATAATCCATATCATGGAAATGAATGATTCCCTGTTCGTGAGCCCGGACAATATCTTCCGGCAATAAAACTCGTCTCGTCAGGTCCTTGCTGACTTCTCCCGCCATATAATCCCGCTGTGTCGAATTAATGACCGGGTTTTTATTGGAATTTTCCTGCTTGACTTCTTCATTCATCTGTTCGATGAGTGACAAGATACTGTCATCTGTCGTATTCGTTTTCCGGGATATTTCACGCTTATACCGGTACCGCACATACTTCTGGGCCACTTCATAGCCGCGCATTTCCATGATGCCCTTTTCTACCATATCTTGTATATCTTCGACATTGACAGCATGGGGCTGGCTGGCAATATTCTTAGCAATGGTGTCGGCTACAGCCCGGATCTGGTAGCTGTTCATCTGGTGAATCCCGCTGACTTCCTGATTGGCCTTACTGATTGCATTGATGATTTTGGAAATATCAAAGCCCACTTCCTGACCATTGCGCTTGATGACATGGGTCCTTACATTGATGGTTTCTGTCTGCTGTACCTGTTCCATACTACATCTCCTTGTGTCTCAAACATACGAGGTATTCCTCTTTTATATACAAAATATTGTCAATTAATGTTTTAAAAATACTATATATAGTGTCGTTAATGCCGTGTATTATAATACTACAAAATAAGGGAAAAGCCAATAGAAGAATTGGTATTTCACAGGTTTTTGTGAAAACAATATAAGGAAGCCTTGTCCAGTATCAATTTATCATCTGTTATATCGGGCCATTCCCTCGCTATACGGGCGCACAGAAAAACCGGAAGGCGTATAGAAAGTGAATACCTTCCGGTTATACAATATATAGTGTTTTTTATGACAAGCCTGGGAGCCTGCACGCGCCCTGTTACATCGTATGTCCGGTATCTGCCTTTAGCGCTTTTTCCACCCTGCTGTCAGAAGCTGCCTGCTGCACTTCCGGTTTCTGTACTTCCGGAAGCAGTCTGCCTCCTCCGGGCAGATTCCGTGCAGCCCCTTTCAACCAGGCATTATCAGGAATATCACCATTGTAATAAATGTCATATCCGTTACTGTGAACATTCGCCAGCGTCGTATCTTCATCCGTAAAAGCTGTCACATAAGATGTACCCGTTACGTCCCACACAGCATCTTTATCGAGAGAGACCGATACGGCCCGCGCCGTTTTGTCTTTATTAAGTGCTCCTTTAAAATAGGTCTTGTCCCGCAGCACCAGTTTTAATGAACTGTTTCCATCGGCCGTCACATCGCCGGCAATCGTCTGATTGGATACGGCATAGCTGATATCGGTGTCGGCCGGAATCCCATTGCCCCAGGTACTGAACTGCATCAGACTGCCATCCGTCCCGGTAAGCTGCAGCCCGGAAGAAGAGCCGTTGCCTTTCCCCTCCTGGGAAAGCATGGTCTGCATATTTTCCAGACTTTGAAACTTATCCTGCCAGATACGGGCAAAGGGATCCGGCATAACCATAGAATGATCCATCCAGTCATTGAAGAACTGACGCTGCACTGTCATATCGCGGTCCATGCGCCGTTCCATTGCATCCATACGTTGTTCTAATTGATCCATCTGGCGTACCAGCTGGTCGTCCCAATTACCGGAAACTGTACCGGCGGCCTGGGAAACGAAGGCAGTATTGGCAAATCCCAGTGCCAGTACCGCAGCGGCAGCCAAGAATTTACATGTTTTATTTTTCATTATTATCTACCTCCTGTTCCCTAATTATACTACACCATTGTCACGATTACATGACAGCCCGGCTGGAACGGGATATAGACTTTGCGCCACACGATGGCAGGCCTTCCCGTTCCTGTTGCCGGATACGTTCATTCTTTATTTCTGTATGCGCTCCGGTTTTTCTTTCTGTAAAGAGCCGGGGTCTTTAGTTGAATTCTTCTTCTGTAACAACCGATTTTCCGCCGGTTTCTTGACTACTTTGCGGACTTTCTTTTTCTCACTGGATGTTCCGGCAGATGCAGTCACCGTATTTCCTGAAGGAGATGGAGCCGCGATAGAAGCCGTATCGATAACCGCGCCATCCATCTTATATGCCGTCACGACAAAGGAATCCGGGGTTACATCTAATACCAGATACATGGGCTGATCCGTAGGATTATAATAAGCCGCATCACAGTATCGTTTTACCGTATCCGTATACGATTCCGTCCCGGCACGGCCTGTTGAAATATACGTCGTGCCTCCTGTGCCGGGCCTGCCATCTATCAGCGGTTCCGTACGGGCATAGCAGTGTTCATGGGCCGTAAAAACCAGTGGCACATGGTACTTATCAAAAAGGGGCATGAAATATGTCCCGTTGATATCAGGAAGTGCCCGATATGTAGCCGTTACTGCCGGCCGGTGCATGAGCACGATCAGCCTTTTCCCCCGTTTCTGTGCATTTGCCAGATCCCGATCCAGCCAGGTCACTTCATGTTCCATCATGTCCGGATATAACTCGTGCAATTCTTCATAATCCGTATTAAGAGCTGCGTAATGAACGTCGCCATAATCAAAAGAGTAGGCCAGGCGGCTCTGTCCTTCCGGGGCCCCGTACGGTACGGGAAACAGCGCCTTATAGGTATAGGGTTCACAGAATTTCCAGTCCAGAGAATAGGCTTCATGGTTCCCCAGGACCGGTGCTATCGGCATATAGGACGTAAGGATATCAGTATTTTCGTACCACTCTTTCCACTGATACCAGGACTGGCCATTATCGCTCAAATCTCCTACGACCGTAAAAAAAGCGGCTCCGGGATGGGCTTCATAGGCAGACTGCGCCGTCTGTCCCCAGACGCTGTAATCTGATGACTGGGTATCACTGAAGACGAGTACCTCATACCGGTTGAGCTGTTCCGTCGTCGTGTGGAAGGGAAACCAGCCGCTTTCCCCGTCCCCATCGGCAATTTCATATTCATAATCCGTATCGGGCCGGAGTCCCTGCATATAGGCACCATACGTATACGGCGGGACCCAGTCCGCATCGTATACAGGCGGGCGTTTAGGGTTGGTGACAAAGGCCCTTTCTGTTTCCCTGCTGCCTTTCTGACGATACGTAACGGTATAGTCACGGCGTCCGCTGTCATCCTGCCAGGCCACAGTCTTGGCCGTCGCCGAATCGGAGGCCACTATCTGCACCAGATTATTGACAGGAATCGTATCCGCCAGAACCGGCATCAGAGAAGCGCACCAGAAGACAGATAGTATCCCTGCTATGATATGATTATATTTCATCACAATGTTCCTTTCTTATCTTATACTGCATGACCTATTCTAACACGAATAGAAGGACTGGCAAGAGTTATGACACAGTCTGCATAAAAAAATGTCGGAATGGATTGCTTTTTGTCTGAATGGAGTAGAAATTGTCACATTACGCGTGTATACTTGATAAAGATTGTCACAATCGTTTGTGAAATCTCGTATACATAAGGAGGATTATTTTGAAAAAGAAACAATACATACCACTGCTGACAGTTTCAGTTCTTCTGGCCTGCGGTTCCAGTCTGGCGGCCGAACCATCTACCATTAAATTGCAGGATTCCTACGTCCATCCTGACTATGTGGAAGTCGAGCGTCTCAAAGATACAAAAGAAGTCATTGTCATACAGAAAAAAGATATCCAGGAAAAGGGCTACACCAGCCTGTCAGACATTCTGAAAGATGTCCCATCTATCAACGTCGGCCTCACCGGACAGGGCGATATCGATATTCGTGGTCAGGGTTCGGACCAGTCTGCCCGTAACCTGCAGGTACTCCTCGACGGGGCTCCCATTACCTCTGTCGTCAATCATCCTCTCAAGACAAACTATGATGTTGTACCCGTGGAAAATATCGAAAAAATTGAAATCATTCCCGGTGGTGGATCCGTCCTTTACGGTTCCGGAGCTTCTGGCGGTGTCATCAATATTACGACGAGTCTGCGGACGATGAATCAGGTACAGAACACGCTCAATACAGAATGGAATTCTGACGGGGAGAAGCTGAATCTGAACATCGGATCCAAAGTCAATGACAAGCTGACCGTTACGGCCGGTTATTCCAAAATCAACCGCAACCTCTATTTTAAAAACACCTACCGCAATAGTGATTATGTATACGGCGGCTTCCGCTATGACATCGATAAAAACCAGCGGCTGACCGTCCGTGCCAGCCATCTGGAAGAGGACAGCCGCTATATCGGTAATATTTCTATTTCCAAAATGCTGAAAGAAGGTAAAAATTATGTTCCCGCTTATCAGACAGTCACAGTCGGCCTCGATGCAGACGGTCACAAAATAACAGAACAGCGGCGTGATTATCTGAATGGCGACCGCCATCTCGATTCATATAATATGACTTATGAATCCAATATTGGCTCCAACTGGCGGTTTATTGGCGACTTTTTCTATAACAAGGGGTATTACAGCAATACCGATACGGACGATAAGCGCATGTATCACGATACTAAAGGGGCCAAACTGAAATTCGATTATTCCTACGGTTCCGGCAAGCAGAATAACCTGCTGCTCGGCCTGGACATCTACCGGCAAAAAGCTAATCTGGATTATAATAACTATAAATTAGTGAACTATCGGACTAAAACCTATACACTGGAACCATTATCGTTTAATTACGACAAGAAAGTAGAAGCCCTCTATGCTCTGAATGTCATGAACAAAAAGAAATGGACATTCACCCAGGGACTGCGCCGGGAACGCCTGCTGTGGGACTTTGACAAACAGGCAGCCAGCGGACTTTCCGGCGCTGATGAAAGCAATCGCTGGAACACAGCAGCTGAACTGTCGGCAGCATACCATTACAACGATACAGGACGTATATACGCCCGCTGGGAACGGGGCTTTACTTCCCCCGACGGCCTGCAGATCACCGATGAAACGCGTATCGATGGATACAAGCGCTATGTCACGACCGGGGCCGATGACGAAATTTTCAACATGTATGAAGTGGGCTGGCGTGATAAAATCGGAGCTTCCACAATCAGCCTGACAGGTTTTTATTCGTATACAGATAATCAAATGAACCGTTTCTATATTTTTGACGCCCAGAATCACTTGAACATGAAAACCATGAATATTCTGAAAACACAGCGAAAGGGAATTGATTTATCAATCCAGCAGCATGTAGGAAAATGGAAATTTACTGAAGGCTATACGTATCTAAAAGGCCGCAGCAATTATAACGGTGCCGGCGAAGCCTGGATGGCAGAACACCCGAAAGACCGGATTGATTATACCAAGAGCGGGCTCATGAAAGTTCCCAAACATAAAGTCATGCTCCGCGCCGACTACGCTTTCAATAAAAAATTTAATATGGGCGCCACCTACACCTATATCGGAAAATATAATAACTTCCTATCCGATGCCGATAAATATGATAACGATGGCGGAATCATCGGATCTCACTCTCTCGTCGATATCGATGCTCATTATAAAGTGAACAAAAATCTGGAAGTATTCGGTGGCATCACCAATCTGTTCAACAAGACGTATTACGAATACGAATCTGGTATCGGACCCTATAGCACCATCACGGCAGGATCGGACCGGACATATTATGGCGGCGTCAAATATACGTTTTAACATTAAGGAGGTGCCGGAGATGCTGACTCCTTCAGAAGGATAGCACTCCCTGTATATGAATACTCTTTCCTGGAAAAAAGCATACACCGTATCCGGCCTGATTCATGTCCTTTTCTTTTTCATCCTCGCCCTGTTTTTTGTCCATACAGCAGCTACGCAGCCCCCACAAATGGTCATGGTCGAACTGGAAGGAAATGGCAATACAGGTAGCAGTGGCGGTGGCGGCAGGGGCGGTAGCAGCGGAACCCCCGGCTGGCAGAATACGGCTTTTCCCCAGCCCCTCAGTGAATCAGCCGTTTCCAGCAGCCTGCAGGCCGTTAACCGTGCAGGCAGTGTGGCGACAACAGCTGAGTCCGCCAAGATACCGTCAGATCAGAACCGTATATCCATCCCGGATGCAGCACCGGCTTCCCATACAGCAGAGGATGCCGCAACACCGGTTCCTGCAACTGCCGCCTCGGCCGGCAGCACCACCGCAGAAAGTACCAACAGCAATATAGGCGGGGATGCCAGTGGAGGAAGTGGCACCGGTAACGGTGATGGCGCTGGAGAAGGTAGTGGCAGCGGTAACGGTGCTGGTGAAGGTGATGGAAGCGGTAACGGAACTGGCGGAGGTTTAGGAGCCGGTTTCATTGATAATGGCGACGGATCGTATACCGCTCCCGACGCCTCCGGCATCGACTATCAGATTCTGCAGGATGCCCGGGCCGTCTATCCCGATGAAGCCCGATCCATCGGATATGCCAAAACCGTATCTGTCACCGCACATATATTGGTCGGCCTGGATGGCTCTGTCGAATCAGTTTCGATTCTCTCTAACCCACCCAACCTGGGCTTCCGAGAAGCGGCTGAATCGGCACTATGGCAAATGCGTTTTTCTCCTATGACCTATGAAGGTCATCCCGTCAAAGTACCATTTGAAAAAACAATTTACTTCCAGCCATGATGCCGCTCTCTCCATGACGGGATACATGAGTTCCACAGTCTGTCGGAATCATAGCACCAATAACAAAAGGACTGCCTTCACAGGGCAGTCTTTTTGTTATCTGATTCTGTAGTTATTTTCTGACTTTTCCCGGAAAAGGATGCAGAATCAGCGCTACCTGTAGTATAATAAGGTCTGAACTAATTCACTCAATTTTTTATAATAAGGGAGTACAATACCATGATAAATTTCGAATTGATGAATAAACAGCTGCGGGCGCTGGCAGAAGCCGATGCCTCCTGGCTTCCTGTTTTTGCCAACGCGTCTGCCCTGCTCTGGGACTGCTTCCCTTCCATCAATTGGGCAGGTTTTTATATCGTAAATCAGGGCAGCCTGCTGCTGGGGCCGTTTCAGGGCAAAGTCGCCTGCATCCGCATCCCTATCGGCAAGGGCGTTTGTGGTACGGCCGTATTGGAAGATGCTACCCAGCGGATTGACAATGTTCATCTTTTTCCAGGTCATATCGCCTGTGACAGCGCTTCCAATTCAGAACTCGTCATCCCTATCCACCATGACGGCAAAGTCGTAGCTCTTCTCGATATGGACAGTCCCATCTACAATCGCTTTTCAGAAAATGATCAGAAGGAACTCGAATCATTTGTCCGGGCACTGGAAGAAATTACAGAATTCTCACCCATTTCTTTCTGACAAAGTATTTATTTCTATATTTCTTATGTTTAATATGCTATAATGGAATGAACTAGTATTCTAGAAAGCCAGAGGAGGGGATTCATTTATGAAACTATTTAATTTCTACAAAGGCACCGAAATCCATCTCGGCGTCATGGACGAAAACGGCACGGCCCGCGACGCTACTGCCGGTGGATACCCGGCTATTCCAGCCACAATGCAATCTGCCATAGATGGGACGTATACCCTGGACGCCATTCGTACAGCTGCCGGAAACGGACCGGTTGTCGATACAGATACGGTACGCTTTGCCCCGGCCGTACTCAATCCCGAAAAAATTCTCTGCATCGGCCTCAATTACGCGGCTCATGCCAAAGAATCCAAGCTGCCTATTCCCGACTATCCTACGCTGTTCAGCAAGTTCAATAATGCATTGAATGCCCACAAGGAAAATATCGTCCTGCCTGACACGGCGTATAAATACGATTATGAAGTCGAACTGGTCATCGTCATCGGGAAAACAGCCCACATGGTACGTAAAGAAGATGCCCTCGATTATGTTTTCGGCTATACCATCGGAAACGATTTCTCTGCCCGTGATCTGCAGATGCGTACCTCCCAGTGGCTTATCGGCAAAACCTTTGACGGCTTTGCTCCTCTGGGACCATACATCGTACCCGCATCAGAAGCAGATCCGGCTCATTTCCAGGTCCAGAGCTTTGTCAATGGACAGCCGCGTCAGGACTCCAATACAAATGACCTGATTTTCGACTGTGCCACTATCGTCAGTTACCTCTCCCAATATATGACACTGAAACCGGGAGACGTCATTTTCACCGGTACGCCTTCAGGAGTCATCCTCGGATATCCGGAAGACAAGCAAGTCTGGCTGAAAGCCGGCGATACGGTCACCGTAAAAATCGACGGCATCGGCGAACTGACCAATACCCTGACAAAATAACCGTTTTACCCGGTTCACTCATATACGTTATTAGTAAACGAGCCTGCCATCAATACGGCAGGCTCGTTCTTCTATGCTGTTACGGATTCATTATCATCTTCTCCATCCTCCAGGATGGCCGTAATGGAAGCTTTTGTATCAATCACCTTTCCCAACCGGTTGTCATAGTATTTGACTCCGGCAACGCCAAACGCCAGGCCGATAACGGCGCCGGCAATCCCCCACATAGTCTCTGTTCCCAGACCATATCCGGCCAGCGCACCAGCGGCCGCCAGGAGAAGGGGCATGATAAAGCAAATAAACGAGCTCATGGCCAGGTGGGAATCATCTACTTCGTAACGGACGCGGTCTCCTTCCCGGGCTCCCAGCCCATTATAAGCCATAATCATGACATGTTCAGCTCCGGCACAGGCACTGCAGGCTACATACAGGAAATCCCGGCTTACTTTTACTTTTGCCAGACCGTTTTCCTTGATTTCTTCAATCGTACCTTCACCTATACGCATATGAATCCCTCCTTTATCATATATTAATTAATAATCATTATTCATTGTATACATTATAGCATGGGACCACCTAAAAGGCAATGCCCCGGAATGATCGTTTTTTATTTTCCTTCTGATCTGGCAGTAACAATCAGACAATTCTATGATACAATAAGTATATATCATTAATCAGGGGGTCTTAGCATGAGTTTAATCAAAGGAATCCACCATGCTGCATTAAAATGTGCCGATTTAGAAAAATTCCAGGAAACCGTTCATTTTTACCGGGATGTCCTCGGCCTTCCGGTCCTGCGCCGCTGGGGTAATGAAGAAAAAGCAGGCATCATGTTTGATACGGGAGACGGCCTCATCGAAATCTTTGCCAGTGGAAGCGCCAGCTGCACAACCGGGTCGGTCAATCACTTTGCTCTGGCAACAGATGATACCGATGCCTGCATCGCCGCTGTACGTCAAGCAGGTTATACCATTGCTGTGGAGCCTAAAGATATCACTATCGCTTCCCAGCCGCCCTTTCCAGCCCGCATCGCCTTTGCTATCGGTCCCTGCGGTGAAGAAATCGAATTTTTCCAGGAAAAATAATCTTTTATATATCCGGACATGCAACAGACGGGCCTGCTATATTTTGACAGGTCCGTCTTCTATTTTGCATCCTATGCTATACATGGAATAAACGGCGATTAATGATGATGGGAAATGGTCGATACGCCTTTGACGGCTTCTTCTTTGGCAGAAACGGCTACTGCAGCACCATCACCGCATTTCATCTGGCGCATACGGGAAAGAATACTGTGCCGGTATCCATATCAGGCATTTGTTATCAGGCAGCTCCATGATTTGCCGGCTCAGGCAACAGGAATGAACAGGCTGCGGCCCCTATCGTGCATGCCGTAATGATTTCCATCGCTGCTATCAGTCCATATATATCAGCAAACCATCCCAGGACGGGAACGAGCATTCCTCCAATACTGAAAGCCAGCCCCATGGTAACGCCCGATGCAAATCCGATGCTGCGTGCCAGGTAGCGCTGTCCCAGGACGACATAAGCCGAATAGGCACCGCTCACGCAGAAACTGAGTGGCAGCAGCAGAGCATAGACCATCCAGATTTGCGTAGAAATCGTGGCCAGTATCATGAGAGGTACAAACAAGATACAACACAGGCGGAGTGTCCATACACAGCCATACCGGTCAGCCAGATTGCCACCCCAGAGCGTCATGACGATACCAGAAAGAGAAAGAACCGACAGGACCAGACTTCCTACCGCTTCCGATGCTCCCAGCATGTTGATACAGAACAGGGGCAAAAAACTAAATAGCGACGAGACGGCAATGGCCCGGAATATGATGACGACCGTAAGCTTGGAAAACTGTCGCCAGTCATTTTTTCCTGTGACAGTACTATCCGGAACGGTTTCCCGGGAAGTCAGAAAAGGAGACACAAGCTGTGCAGCCTGCCGGAGCGATGGAAGAGTCCGTACGAAAAGCAATGACATAATAGCCGCAATGCCGGCAAAAACGACCATGCCATGCATGCCAAACGAAGTGATAACCCCGACGACCAGGAGCGGCCCTACGCCAAATCCCCCGTTGCCACCAACAGAAAAAATTCCCATCGCTTTGCCTTCGTTCCTTCCGGAAACGGCATGAACCAGACGGGCTGCCTCGGGATGAAACATAGAACCTCCGACCCCCATGAGTGCAACGACGGTAAAAATAGCCCAGTAATCTGAAAAAAATCCCGTCAGGGAAAAACAGGCTCCCGACAAAAAGACGCCCGCTACCAGAAACCATGATTGGGACAACTTATCGGACAGGTAACCAAAGACAGGCTGAATGACCGATGACAAAAAGGACGAGGCAAACATAAGCCCACCGACGGCGGCATAATCGAGATCGTAATACAGTACGAGGAACGGCAACAGGGCTGGCAGCGCTCCTCCGCTTAAGTCAGTACAAAAATGGCCAAGCGAAAGCAGATACAAATATCGTTTCATCGTAAGTCTCCTCAATCATAAAATACACTGCGCAGAACATGTCCCCAATGCCGCACTTTATCAGGCTTGTCCGGCCAGTATTCTAAAAGAAGTGGCATGATTTCATAATCGACGATTTCCATGAGCCATTCTTCAGTATATTCCGTCTGACCACAGAAATACCCATGACCGATGCAAAAGCCCCGTCCCAGCCGGGGATCCTCGGAAATCTCTGCATTGAGTTTTTTTATGCGGGTAATCAAGGCCGTAAATGTATCACTATCGAGCTTCTTCATATACTCTTGAAATCCATCAGAATCAAATTCGGGAATCAGTTCAAAAAATCCAAAGCGGCGGCGCAGGATATAATCGCGGATGGAAACCGTATCCGCCATATTCATCATACCGATGATATATATATTTTTCGGTACAGAAAAAGGCATTCCGTTGCAGGAAAGGGTTACAGATGTACCGCGGTATGGTTTTTCAATGAGCATCAGTAATTCGCCAAAAATTTTGCTGATATTCCCCCGGTTGATATCGTCGATAATGAAGAAAAAAGGCTTGTTTGGCATGTTGGCGGCCCGCTGGCAGAACCGGTAAAAAATGCCGTACCGGAACACATAACCTGTATCCTGAGGTTTATACCCTGCCACAAAGTCGTCGTACCCAAAGCTTTCGTGAAAATGGACAAATTCAATGCGGCTGTCATCCCGTTCTCTCATCATCGCATAAGCAATACGCCGTGCCGTGTAGGTCTTACCCACGCCGGGGGCCCCTTGGAGGATGATATTTTGTTTATGCTTCAAAAGAGAAATCAGAGTAGCAAAATGGCCACGGCTCATATAGACTTCCCGGATAAAATCATCATGGGTATAAGGCTTAACCACCCGTTGGTGATCCACCGGGTTTTCATCACGGATAAGATCCATGATAGACGTATACTCACTTCGGGTCAATTTAAATAAATTTCCCTGGGGATTTTCAAAATATTCCATCCGCCGGAGCTCTGGCACAGCCTGCACTGCCGTATATCCAATAGGATGTACCAGACCTTCCACTTTTTCCAGATAGATATTTTCACCGTCGCTTTCTTTGACAATTTTTCCAATAGCTACAATCTGGCGCACCGGCGATGATTCATAACAAATAAGGAAGTCCCCGCTTCGTGCAGCCAGGAAATTTTCAAAAACGCGCCGCTTATTGCCGTTTTCATTATACAGGGAAAAGCTGCGCGGTTCCCCTATGCCCATAGAAGAAAAGCTCCACAACACGGGGTTGACACTAAACCACCAGGCCGCATGCCTTCCTTCAGGAAGCGATACATGCGCATATAAATTTACCCGCGACAAATCGACCTGTTGCAGGGCCTCTGCCAGTTCATCCCGCAATTTCCAGATATATCCGCCATCGGCATTGTGTTCATCTATCTTTCCCACGTATAAAATAGGCCACCATTTGGCGCTTTCGTCTTCTGTAGTCAGGACGTTGCAATCCGTTTTTTCCGCTACCCGTTTTGCCAGGGAAACAGAACAGAAATTATAAAAATTTTTAGGCTCACCATATTTATTGGCCAACTGCCGGCATGTTGCCATTCCTCCAAAATCGAGGAACCGCCGCATCACTTCCAGGCTGCTTTCCGTAAATACGGCATCATCCTGCAATAAAGCGACCCAGTCCTGAACAGACAATTCCGGGCTGTACCCAATGGGCAGCCAGTCCGGATCGCCACTGCCGATGCCTTTTTTCGAATAAATACGACTGATATACATGCAAAGGTCGACGGTCAGCGTATGGCACGAGGTGTCAGCCCAGCAGTTGTCATGGCGCTGCGCCCTGTACACCGTCTGCAGTTCGCTGTCTTGTTGAATGGCATCACAGATTTCATCAAAAAGGCCATAGGCACCGATGAGATTTCCTGCATGAGCACCGCGGTGAGGCATAAATGAACTATGGAGTTCTTTCGCTACGACACGGCAATCGGAATAATTGTACAGGTAATACCGGTCGGGATAACGGAGCCACAAATACGTACTGATGGCGTTCAATTTCTGATAATGCTGCTTCCAGATGCCTTCCCCATATTCCCGCCGGATATGTTCGGCATCTTCCCGGAACCGTTCTACGCGGACCGCCAGGTCCTTTTTTTCGTCAAAAAGATTAGAAAACATAGCCTTGGTCGCATCCCGGTTGACGGCCGCAAAGCCACGCATAACCCCGCGGGGATAATAATTAACCGACGTAAGCAAATCCTTTGTCCGGGCCGTAGCAGCCGTAAACATTTCTTCAAAATCCCGGGCCGTAAAGTCCCATGCCGTCTGAAAACAGCGCACAGCTTCCCACTTATACTTTTCCAACGGCCAGCGCTGGGGAAAATCCCTTTTATATTCAGTCAGAATGTCCTTCAACTTATCTCTATCGATCATGGCGGTCCCCTTCTTTCTCGTCTGTCAGGGCGGACTTGGATACATACTAGTTGTATTGTACCATGTTTGCCGCAGAAAATAAAAGAAACCGCCCGTGAGGCGGTTTTGTAGTGCCCCCCAAAAGTTAGACCTAAAAATCTAACGAATGGGGGGCAGTTCATTTCACTTCCTATGATTTCTCTTTTCTTTTTACGCCTCTTTCCTCTGCTATATAAGGCGGGCGGCCCTTGCTTTCATTATAAATACGGCCGATATATTCCCCCATAATTCCCATGAACATGAGTTGTACGCCGCCGATAAACAAGATGACCGAAATAAGGGACGGATACCCGGCTACATCACCGCCGTATACGAGTGTACGTACGACGATGAAACACATATATAAAGACGCCAGAAAGGCCAGCAGACAGCCTGCAAAAGAAGCCGCCCGCAATGGGGCCGTCGTAAAACTAGTAATGCCATCTACAGCGAGGTTAAAAAGCTGCCAGTAGTTCCATTTCGTTTTGCCCGCGGCCCGGGGCGGACGATCAAAGAGAATTTCTTTCTTTTCAAAACCGATCCAGCTGAAAAGCCCTTTGGTATAGCGCTGACATTCCCGCAGACTGCACAAAGCCTGGACGCAGCGGCGGTCCAGAAGGCGGAAGTCGCCCACATCCTGCTGAACGGGAACGGACGTCAGTTTTTTCAACAATTTATAATATACGTGGCTCGACCATTTTTTGAAAAATGTTTCTCCTTCCCGGCAGCGGCGGCGGGCTGAGACATCACGGTATCCTTTTTCCCACCAGGCAATCATTTCCGGCAGAAGTTCCGGCGGATCCTGTAAATCAGCATCCATGATGACCAGGGCATCGCCATCAGCATAATCCATACCAGCCAGCATAGCCGCTTCCTTTCCAAAGTTACGGGATAGAGAAATATAAGAAACGCGGGCGTCTTTTTCATAAAGCTCCCGGATAATCGATATTGTACGATCGCGGCTGCCGTCGTTGACAAAGATAAAAGTGAACTGGTAATTTTCTATCTGTTCCAGAACCGAGCTGGTCCGTTCATAAAACTGGTGGAGTACTGCTTCTTCATTGTAGCAGGGTACGAGAATGTCTATACGCTTCATGGCAATACGCCCTCTTTCAACGGCCGGTTAATCAATACGGTATAATCCTCTTCTTCCATACGCTGGTATATATTCCCGTCAAGGACACTCAGTGCCTCTTCAAGGTATTTCGGCTGTACTACGACAATGACCGGCTGGCTGCTATGCCAGACATCATACAGTTCCTTACTGCCATAATACATCCCCGTACGATCCGTATGGTGAATGCCGAACTCCAGTTCACCCATAAAATTGGCAGCCGCCACGGGCCGGTCCAGATAATATACCAGCCCCGGAATGAAAGAACCGTACATAATAATCGGCGTATCTTCCGACGGATGCAGAGTCTTAATATCCTGGCTGACCTGATAGGCTGACTGGTGATCATGGATCTGCCCCTGCACCTGATGGGCGCCAAGTCCAAAGCCATAGGCCATACAGCTTAGAATCAGGAAAACAGCAAAGAAACTGCGGCGCTTTTTATAAGACCAGCAGGCTGCCAGCGTACCTGCAAGAAGGGACGCGATGAGCAGGCCGCCATTTTTCAGGAAATCTGGCACAGTCAGGAAATCCGTATGCATGAGATAGGCAATCCCGCCAGCCGTAAATAACAAACAGAGCACGGAGTTTACAAAAAAGCTGTGGCATAGCCAGTCTTTTTCTCTCCGGCACCGTTCCAGTGATGCTGCCAGAAGGACCGATAACGGCAGCCAGCAGGGAAGAATATAGGTCGGCAGTTTGGAATCAGAAATGCTGTAAAAAACGTAAATAAGGCCTGCCCAAAGTCCGAGGAACAAAATATCCTGCCGATGCCGCAGGGTACCCGGCCGGCGCAGGATGCCTTTTTTGCTGAAAAAAGGCAATAAAAACCCGGTCCAGGGCATCGTGCCAGCCAGCAGGACCGGCACAAAATAATACCAGGGATGAAACCGTTCATGCATCTTGGTAGCAAAGCGGAGAAAGTGTTCACGGATAAAGAAAAAGTAAAAAAAGTCAGGATTCCGCTGGCATACCATATAATACCACGGCACAGCGATGACAAGGAACAGCAGGATTCCCGGCAGATAAAACAATTTCAGGAACAGGCGGGGCCGTTTCGTACAAAGGGCATACCAAAAAATAATCCCGCAGGGAAATACGATGGAAATCAGCCCTTTGGTAAGCATGCCGAATCCCATAAATGCATAAAATAGCAGCAGATATTTCTTATTTTCCGTTCTCTCAAATACATAAAAGGTGACCAGGCAGGCATCAATAAAAAAAGTCAGCGCCATGTCGAGGACACCGATGGAAGCGACGATGAGCTGCAATGCTGACGTTGCCAGAATGACGGCCGCCATAACGCCCGTACGACGGTTGTACATTACCCGGGCAAGCCAGAAGGCCAGCAGGACATTCCCCAATCCCGAAAGGGCCGGCAGGACACGTCCCGTAAATTCGCGGAAACCAAAGAGTTCCATGGAAAGAGCCGTTATCCAATACTGAAAGATTGGTTTTTCAAAATACGGCATATAGTCAAAATGAGGCGTAATGTAATCGCCGGAAAGAACCATTTCCATGGCTACCCGGTGATATCTTCCCTCATCTAATTCAATCAGATGATAGGAACCAATATGAGCCAGGTACAGGAAAACCGCAGCAAACAATAAAACAAAAAAAATCAGACGCTGATGACGCCGTATGGCACAATTCATATTCATTTCCTCCCACTGTATCCTATATAGTGACAGTATACAGCTTCTATCTAAACAAAACCTAAACAGGCCTGTAACATTTTTTATATCCCTGATTCCCAAAAAAAGCAGCTGGAACAAAACCGCCCCGCAGGTTGGTTCCGCTTAACAGCCGGCAGAGAAAAACCCTCTATCCAGTATACATGGAATAGAGGGTTTTTACTAGAGCAAAGTACGATAATCAGGAAGCAGAACCGACTTTTTTGTTCATATTGATGCCAATCGGGAAAATGCAGAGTCCGATGGCAAAGGCCATAAAGAGGATAATAGCCCAGTAATACGATCCCGTCAGTGTGACAATCATACCGACGAGAATCGGTACGATGGCGCCGCCGATATTGCCCATAAAGTTCATGGCACCGGCAACAATGCCGACATCATCTTTTTGCGAAATAGCAGCCGGCATCATCCAGAACGTCGCACCAACCCATTTTTCACAGAACATGGCAACAGACATATACACGATAGCCAGCGTCATGGATGTAGCCGTACTGAGAAGATACATGGCGATTGCCATCACGATTCCCAGACCTGCCAGGGCATACTTAACGACTTTGCTGGGGTCATATTTCATGCACATCGTATCAATCATATAGCCGCCAAAGAGGGAACCAATAACACCACAGCCAAAGATAATGAAAATAGAACCGCCAACAGCCATGAAATTGACTTTAAATACCTGGGATAAATACATAGGCCCCCATGTCATTAGACCATACCAGAAGCAGTCATAGCAGACAAATCCCAGGACCATGCCCCAGAAAGTGACACTGCGCAGATACCGTGGCAATCCCAGTGACGTTTTGCCGCCACTGGCCATCTGTTCGCTTTCGTATTCAGCTTTCAGGGCATTATCGATATATTCCCGTTCAGCCTTGTTGATCATTTTATTCGTATCCGGTGTCGTATGAACGAATTTATAACAAATGAGGACTACTACCATCGTAAAGACACCGGCCCCCATCAAGGCACCACGCCAGCCGCCAAACCAGGCAAGGAAGGCAATAATGAGTGGCCCGCCAATAGCCGTGCCGAGAGCCGATCCGGCATCGACAATAGCTGCACCACGGGTACGTTCATTCTTCGTCAGCCACACAGACTGGAGCTTGCTGCTGGCCGGATAAATCGGGGCTTCCGATGCACCGAGTAGTGCCCGTACAGCCATAAAAGCAGAACTGCTGCTCAAAAAGCCGGTGATGACCTGAAATACACCCCACAAAATCCCGGACCCCAGGATTGTCTTGCCCGGCCCCAGACGGTCCGCAATCCAGCCTGAAGGAATCTGCATCAGCGTATAGCCCCAGAAAAAGGCACTGAGAATGACCCCTACCAGAGCAGGACCAAAGTGGAGATCTGCTTCAATGGAAGGCATACAAATAGAAATAACGGCACGGTCGATATAGTTTACCGTACATAATGCCAGTAAGGAGCCGAAGACCATCCAGCGGACTTTCGTCGGCTTTTCTGATTGTAACGTAGTCATGTTACTTCACCTCTCTCATTCATTCCTATTCACTTGTTCCGATCGGAGATATACCAATATATTGGTATGCTAGTGATTTAATTATACGTCGATTATCCATAATTGTCAATCCGGTTATGCACAATTTGTATTATTGCATCCAAAATACAGATAAACAGAAAGTCCCATGACAGCCGGAGCTATCATGGGACTCTCTGTTTATACCCCTATGCGGGGCATGTTGCTATGGCTCAGAGGTTATTCTTCAATATGGGCAATCTTCTTGGCCAGTTCTTTCTTCATTTCCAGGTTACCCTGACGGGAAATCATGATGCGCTGTGCCTGCGGGCTGCCGGCACCGTGCATGGATTCTGTCCGGTAGCCGACGGCGGCCGTGCCCAGGCAGAGATTTTCGATGAGACGCAGGACTTTCAGGCGGTTTTCCGTCGATACGGACGATACGCCTTTGAGGTATTTATCGACATACGGCCCGATTTTCGGATCCCGCAGGTCGATTTCCGACGGCGCCGTGACGACCAGGCCGCCAGCAATATCTTCGGCCAGGCGGACGATTTCATAGGGGAAACGGGTGACGTTCTGCTTGCACACGTTGGCCAGCAGCAGGTCGATGAGGTAGTTGCCCGATTTCGTCGGTTTGCCCAGGGCCGAGCAGGCGATGCCGCAGCCGAAAAGCGTTTCGTTCAGGTGCTGCATTTCGATAATCTTGTCTTTGATGTGCGATGCCTTGGCACAACCGTTATAATCGGCTGCCAGGGCCGCGGCCCCGATGAGGACGTCGCCTACGC